>CAJLFL010000006.1 GCA_905205855.1 uncultured Eubacteriales bacterium
AAGGTTCTGAATAAAATATCAAAGCGGCTGCTTAAAATAATATTCGGCGGTCTGATAATGGCAACCGCCGTCAAAATGTTTTTTTAGCCGCAGCAGATTATGTTTTTATTACAGGGCACTGCCGCCACACGGGAGAACTATTTATGTTTATAGGAATTATCGGATTTTTGAGCGGAATTATCAGCGGAATGGGTATAGGCGGCGGCGCAATACTTATACCTGCTCTGGTTCTGCTCTGCGGTGTAAGCCAGCAGACCGCGCAGGGAATAAACCTTGTTTATTTTCTGCCGACTGCCATAGCATCGCTTATTATCCATATTAAAAACAAGAATGTTGAAATCAAAACTGCTGCCATAATCGGAATAAGCGGCGTTATAGGCGCGATAGGAGGTACAATGCTTGCCGTTTACCTCTCCGGTGAAATTTTAAAAAAACTTTTTGCTTCATTCTTATTCTTAATCGGAATATATGAAGTATACAAAGGCATAAAAAGCAAAAATCAGGCTAATGCCTGATTTTTGTTTACAGTATTTCTTTTATCTCGCTTAAAGAACTAATTATATAATCTGCTTTTACTCCGCCGGTACTTTGACCGCGTCGGTTTAACCAACAGGTTTTAAGTCCGTACTCCGCTCCGCCGTTTATATCCGCCGAAACAGAATCGCCTATCATCATTACCTCTCCCGGCTGCACTCCGGAAAGTTCGGCAAAGCATGCATCAAAAAAACCTTTTGACGGTTTAAAAAAGCCAAGTTCCTCCGAAAAGAAGAATTTGTCAAAATACTCAGTCATTCCGGCTATCTTCAGCCTTTGCATCTGCTGTCTGAACATAGCATTGCTCGCGGCATGCACAGTATATTTACCGCTCAGATATTCCAGCGCCTCTTTTGCATAAAGCACAGGGACGGCACAGCTGCTGAGCTTGTTTCTGAAGCATGTTTCAAACTCCGGTCCGTTATAGTCTATGCCAAGTTCCTTAAAAATCGTATTCCATCTGACAGCAAAGAGTTCCTGCTTTGTCAGCTGTCCAAGCTCAATTTTCTGCCAAAGAGCATTGTTTATCCTTAGAAATGTATCAAACACCTCCGACGTATAAACCAATTCCTTATCCGCCATTACAATTTTTATTGCTTCCTTTGCCGATTCGTTAAAATCAAGCAGGGTATCATCTATATCTATAAAAACATTTGTTATCATACTTTACCCTTTATTATCCTCGATTGCTTTAAATAATTCCTCCATAGACGATTTAAGAACGGTCAGGCAATTTCCGTTACTGCGGCGCGCCGCATAACAGCGCTCGTTATAATCGTATAGCTCCACCATGCTGCGACTTCCGTCAGACATGTTATAGGTAATCGTCATAAACGGCTGACCGCTAACTTTTTCTGCCGCATAATCGGTAAACGTAACACCTATAACCTGCTGATACAGCTTTTTAAAGTCCTTTTCAGCCATTTCCTTACCGTTTACCTTAAACTTTCCGCTGTCCTCATCCTGTTTGCTTTGATCAATCTCCAGCTTCAGAACAACCCCGTCTTTCATTACATCAACAGACTCGACATCTGCTATATTATGAATTTCTACCAGCTTTGAAACATAATCAATCGGGTTCAGGGTTTCAACGGCGTCAAGATATGCCTTATCGCCAATGTATACAGATGCCTCGTTATTCCATTGCATATACACTCCGTCCTCTGCTGCCGAACCGAGTGCAAGCTTATATTCCTTATCATCCGAAGTGTTTATTGTCAACACCGTTTTATTATCACCTAATCCGTAAGCATCTAAATCAGACGGATTATCATCAGCAAAGCCTTTTATCTCAATCGTCTTAAAGCTTTCCGCAAGCTTTGAAAGCATATCAGAGGATGCGGCTTCACCCGGATACGGGATTGTCACAACAAAATCAGAGGTCATATTGCTCAGTGTTGTGCCATTCTTTTCCGCGGCACAGACCTCCAGTAAAGTATTTCCGTTCTTTGCAACCGAAATCCGCTTAATTGTACTGCTGTCTATGCTTGCCAATGATGTGCTGCGGTATGAATCTGTTGTTTTAAATATCTTTTTTGCATTATATGACGAAATTGTATATATTCTGTCACCATTATCCTCCATCATATAATAGCCTGCATCATCACCCGGCAGAGCATCACCTATAATAAATCTGTTGCGGCTGCCGTCCTTTTGGTTTACAACAAACTCCGCAGAGCACGGTTCAAGCCCAAACTCTGCCGCACGTGTAACATCGGAAGTAATCTCACGTTCTGCCGAAACTGACGCAAATCCGTACACAGCACTTTTTAAAGAGCTTTGCATAAATTCAATTCCAGATTTTTCGGGTATTGTCACTGTGCCGTCATCGCCCTGTACCAATGTATACGCCTGCTCCGGATTTCTTATTGATACCGAAGTTATGCTATCGGAATCAATACTGAACAGTGAAATTGCCGACGATTCAGTTTGCTCCGTTTTGTTTTCTTCCTTATCGGCAGGCGTCCAGTTTACGGCAAAATAGTATGCTCCGCCGAGCACGGCAAGCACTATGGCCGATACCGCTATGTTACGAATAAGTTTTTTCTTTGCCGTCATTTACAGGTACCTCCTCCTGAGCCATATAACAAGTCCGGATACAAGTATAATCAGCGGCAGTATATACTGGAGGATAATCGAAAATACTCTTACCTGTTTTTCCGTCATTGACATTGTATCTGCGCTGATTACCTTTGCGCGTATACTGAGCGAATCTGTGCTGTCTGTCAGATAAGCAAATGCATTAGTGATAAAATCACCGTTACTGTAAGCCGAGCTGCTTAATATTCCGCTTGTTTCAGCCGAACTGAGTGAGCCGAGTACAAATATTGCTCCTGTATTACCGTCACCTGATTTTTCAGATATAGCGGCAACTGTAAGAGGACCGTTTATATCCCCTTCTTTTTTTGATGTATCCGTGCGCGTCATATCTGTAATTCCCCATGATTTGTCAGAAGTTGTCAGCAGCGGTGTAACAAACGTGTGCTGAATATTATTGTCATTTACGGTAAACGAACATGAATCCGGAGCCATAAACGCAATTTTTTGTTCTATCAGCTTATCTGTTATACTGTGTTTCTGCATCTGAGGTGACGGAACAGGAACTCCGTATGAAGAACGCAGAGCCATTGAGCTGTCGCTTTCTATTACATAATCATTATCGGGTTTTAAGCCCCATTCGCCGAGATAATCATCAAGCCGCGCTGTATCACGGTTTCCGGCTGTAAATATAAAACCTGCTTTGCCGCCGTTCATAAGATATGCGTCCAGGGCATCACGTTCCTCTGCTGAAAAATCCGCAGACGGAGCCATGCATATCACAACGGATGCATCCTGAGGAATCTCCTCAGAGCCGAGTCTTATCGTTCCTACTTCATATCCCTCTGATTCAAGCGCCTTTTTCAGCTCGGCAGAAGAATATTCATTATGCCCGTCTGTAAAATATGCCTTTAAAGGTGCAGCGCTGCCCAAAACATAGCTGACAGCCCCAGTAATCTGCTTTTCGGTATCGACAGATACCTCACCGGTTGCCTGACTTTGACGGTACAGCTGATTCAGCTTAACCACCTTAAAGCGGTCGCCCTTTTCAACTATTATAGAACCAACACCTGCATCCTCGCCGTATTTACGGGCAAAAGCCGGATCCGAATACGGATCAATATATGTTACCTTAATATTCTTATTCATTTGCTGATACTGTTTAAGGTGCTCCTTTATCGTATCAACAATCTCGCCCGTGGTCGAGTCCGGATATATCGCATATATGTTCAGCTCGGAATCCACCTTTGACAAAACCTCTTTTGTCTGATCCGAAAACTTATAGACACTGTCATGCGTCAGGTCGATTTGCAGCGGAAGCTTTGCCGTTATCACATTTACCACACCGTTAAACAGGAGTATTCCGGCAACCGCCGCAGCGGTAACAACAGTATTGTTTATACGAAAGGGTTTTTCACCGTACTGACGGCGGCGTATAACCTGAATCGTCAGTATAACAAATATACTTATTATACTGAGATAATACACAATATTTTCAAGCTTTAATATACCGTTCTGGAAGTCCTCATATCTATCCATTATTGAAAGCCATTTAAGCAGCTTTTGCATAAACTCGTTTGATATATTTGATGCAAACCATCCCATAAAATATACCAAGAGCAAAACGCCGAAGCTTACAACCGCCGCTATCATTTGACTTTCTGTCAGAGCGGATATAAACATTCCGATTGCTATGAACGTTCCCCAAAGAAGTATAAAGCCTATGTATGCACCGATTATTTCGCTTATGCTTGGGTTTCCGAATACAGAAATAATTATCGGAAATATTAAAGAAAGCACAAGCGTTATTCCAAAGACCGACAGCGCCGCAAAAAACTTGCCTAATACAATTTGAGTGACACTTACCGGTGCTGTTAAAAGCAGCTGATCTGTTTTTCTGCTGCGCTCCGGTGCAAACAATCCCATAGTCAGCATTGAAACAAGAAACAAATACAATATATTTACATTTGAAAAAACAGATTTAAGATCGGCACTTTGATAATACAGCGTTCCGGAAACAAAGAACATAGCGCAAAGCGCAAAGAAAACTCCTGTAAATATATATCCTATGGGAGAGCGAAAATAACCTCTCAGTTCTTTATCCAATATCGCCTTCATTCTTCTTCCCCCTTTGCCGCCTGCTTGCTTTCGCCATTGTTTCCGTTATCTGAGCTTATTGCCTGCATAAACAATTCCTCAAGCGACTGCGCCGCAGGTTCAAATAAAAGTATGGGACATCCTGCCTCTGCAAAAGCGCGGAATACCTCCTCACGCACATCCGCCTCCGGCTGAGAAACTATCATAATATCAACAGTTTCAGGCTCACTGCTGCCGCAATCCTTTACAGACATAATTCCGTCTATCGGCGAAAGCAGCTTCGCTGCAGTATCGCCGGCACATTTAACCCTTATCATATATTCCGCGCCGTGATCCCCGGAATTAAACCTGCCCTTTGCAATAATTTTTCCGCGGTTTATTATAGTATAACTGTCACATACCGCACTTACCTCCTGCAAAATATGTGTACTTAAAATAACCGTGCGTTTTTTGCCAAGACCGCTTATAACTTCGCGGATTTCCATTATCTGCTTAGGATCAAGACCGACTGTCGGCTCGTCCAGCACAAGCACCTCCGGATCTCCGATTAAAGCCTGCGCCAAGCCGACTCTTTGTCTGTACCCTTTAGAAAGATTCTTTATAAGCCTTCCTTTTACATTCCGTATTTTTACCGTTTCCATTATACGATTAAGGTGAGCTTCCTTGTCCTTGCGGCTGACCTGCTTTAAATCATAAGCAAAACTTAAATATTCATGAACCGTCATTTCCGGGTACAGCGGAGGCTGTTCCGGAAGATAACCTATCTTGCGCCGTACCTCAACAGGGTTTTCCGATATGTCTGTGCCGTCTATTTTTACGCTTCCTCCGCTTGCGGCAAGGTATCCCGTCAGTATATTCATGGTTGTTGATTTGCCTGCGCCGTTTGGACCGAGAAACCCCATAATTTCGCCTTTTTTTACGCTAAAGCTTATATCCTCCAACGCCTTGTTTGAGCCATATGATTTATTAAGTCCGCATATTTCTATAACTGCCGGAGCTTCTGCAACTCCTTTTGTCTGTTCCTCCATATATTTCACTCCTTTAAACCTAAAACTTCAATAATTGACTGTAAGTTCCGTCATTCAGCGTTTTTAGTGAGAGATTATATTCCGCCACTGAAAAATCAAGTGTCCCCCGCCGCCTATAAAGGCGGGGGACATCTTAATTTAGTTATATTAAATTATAGCACAGCACATACGCAAAGTCAAAAAATGTTTTGTAAACAATTTGTGACATAAAAATACGGACTGTTTAAAAAGTCTAATGACTTTTTAAACAGCCCTCTTTATATCAATATCCCATATCGTCAATCAGCCACTTGCCGTCTTTTCCGTCGCGTATTAAAATCATCTTCCAATCGGTATAATCTCCCTCGCTGTATGCGCCTGCATCTCCGCCCTGCGGAATACTTACGCAGTAATCAACTCTGAATACAATTACATCGTCTAATGATATATTTGTAATGCTTCCTCTGCCGTAATTGATATAATCTTCTTTTTCCGTATCATTCGGATCATAATGTATATTCTTCAAAGTCAAAACGGCATCGCCGTCACTGGTCAGCACTACATTAGGTGTATTATACCATGCCGTCAGAGTTTCAAGCTCTCCTCTTTTGCCCTTTTCGTTTGCCGCTCTGAAGTATTCTTCAACTACCGCTCTTGCTGCGGCAACATCATCATTGAGTGATTGATTATCGTTTTTTAATTCACCGGTGTAATCGGTTTTAACAGCATTTTCCGCAGCTCCGTCATACGCCGCCATAACAACGGTTGCGCCGAGCATTGTCACAGCAACCATGCAGGACATCACTACCGCCGTAACCCTTGAAATCAGCCCGTTCTTTGAGCGGATTTTTGCAAACCTGTTCTGTAAGGTCTTTTTATTTGCACTCATTTTAGTTGTGTATAAATTCTCTAACATTTTTTTAGCTCCTTTCCTCTACTAAATTAAGAATTGTTTGCATATACAGCTTTTGTTCATCTTCAGGCATGTTTTTTGTCACCGACATATCGCACGATACCTCGCAAGCCTCGCTCAGATTTGCACAGGCAAGATAGCAGAGCGGATTAAACCAATGAACGGTATTTACCAAAACCGCAAACCACTTCACAAGCAAATCCTTTCGCTTATAGTGCGTCAGCTCGTGCAAAAGCACCATTCGCATATTTTCATCGGGAATTTTACGGCAGGGAATATATACTACCGGGAACAACACCCCCACAAGCATGGGAGAACCCACCTCCGATGATGCTTTAAGCCTGATATATCTTTTAATTTTAAGCTCCTTTTTTACTTCTTCAAACAATTTGCTGTCGGAAATCTTTACTGCATTTCTATTTTTACGGTATATATACATGCAATAGCTTATAATAACGGTAAATAAAAATATAAGCACTCCTGCACTCCATATATACGCAATAAGTTCAAAAAGCCGTATCTGAATTTTGGGTGACAGCTTAATCTCTCTGTATTCAATCGGTGTATCATAGGTTATAGCCGTATCCGGATTGTTTCCCTCATTCGGCTGCACCTCCGTCTGCACCGTTTGATTCTGCGGCGTTATCGAGAATCTTTGAGCCTCTTTTTGCGGAATCAGCTTGTATACAGGCAGTATCATGGAAATCAGCACAACAACCCATACACAATACTGCCATCTTGCCGGCAACCTCTTTGCGGTAACAGGCTTCAGGAGAAAAAGCAGTGTTGTTATTCCAAACCCAAACAGACTTAATATAAACACCGTTTTGAAAGCATTATACAAGTTTATCACTCCAAATCAAACATACTTTTAAGCTCCGACATATCTTTTTTTGAAAGCTTTTTATTCTCATAAAGCGCCGCAACAAGGTTTTTAACAGAGCCTTTATATATCTTTGATAAAAAGCTTTCTGTTTCAGACATATCATAATCATTTTGTTTTAAAATCGGATAGTATAAATTTGTGTTTCCCTTTTTTTCGCAGGATACAACATCCTTTTTTAATAACCGCTGCAAAAATGTAGAAACAGTAGACGGTGTCCAGTCGTTTCCGTCAAGAGCCTTGACAACCTCCGATACCGTCATTTTCTTTTCCGAATTCCACAAAATTTTCATAATACTGTATTCCGAATCGGTAATTGTTTGTTTTACATTTGACATATAAATGCCCCCTTATGATTCATAAGTTTTTGTTCAGTGTAATTACACCTGTAGCTACTATAGATAATATATCACACTCAGCTACATTTGTCAAGAGTTTTTTTTCATATTAAAAACCGACACAGATTATCTATGCCGGTTTTTGATTATTATATATTTTTTTATAATGCAGCCGCTGCTTTTCCAAGCTCCTTACAGCTTTCTGCCGCTGCATCATCCGGAGCCTCGTTTACGATAAGACCTTCACCGTTTATAAGATTTGCACCGGAATCTTTAACGCGTTCCTCCCAGTTTCTCATCCATTCGCCGTCACCCCAGCCATATGAACCGAACAATGCAACGTTTTTTCCGGCAAGCTTTCCTTCAAGCTCTGTAAAGAACGGCTCAAATTCATCTTCCTCCAGAACCTCGGCTCCCATTGCAGGGCAGCCCAAAATCAAAGTATCATATTCTGCTGCCTGGTCTGCAGAAATTTCAGAAACCGTAAAATATGCGGTTTCGGGGTTAACCTCCTTTGCTCCGCTGAGTATAGCTTCTGCCATTGCCTCTGTATTACCTGTACTGCTCCAATAAATAATTGCTGTTTTACTCATTATAAATCCTCCTTGAAATATATTTACGCTGCACAGAAAATCTGTGCAAGTGTTTTACCCTGATCAATACGTCTGAGAACCGCATTGCGGCAGCGTTTGTATTTGTCAAACAAATGTACTGCGCCTTCGGCATCCTCATAAACCCGCCATTCTCCAACCAGAAGACATCCGCTGTCCTTGTGGTTGATAAAGCCGTATATATCATGCGCCGGATACCCCAGAAATGCTCCGATTTCATGGGGAAATTCTGACATTTTCAAACGTGATTTAAGCTTTAGTATGTACTGCTTAACGCTTTTACATTCACCATATCCGTATGATGCAAGAAGCGCATGTATATCATTTTGCAGGAGATATTTGCAAAGCTGTCTGTTTCTGTATACAAAAAGCAAAACTCTGTTTTCGCACTCGCAAAGGATTTTTAAATAAATATCTTTTTTGTTCAGCTGTTTGTTAAGCCGTTTAATTTCATTTGCCAAATCAGGAAATTGCTTCTTGCTTACGGATATAAGGTTTCCGGGCTTGATTCCGGCAAGCGCCGGACTGCAATGCCGCGCAATCAGACTTTCAAACACGACAAATACCTCCTTACACTAAGTTAGCTAAAACTAACCTATATCCCAAAAATCAAGTTAGCTTACGCTAACTCATATGCCAAAAAAATTAAGCTTCCGCTTTAAAGTATCCCTGCAAAGCTTCATTCAATGCGCTGCCGCTTGACGAATTGCAATGCATCAGATACGCGCCGGATTTTTCTGCCTGCTGTGACGCGATAGAAACCATCTTATGCGCTACCGTACCTGTAAACACAACAACCATATCCGGACTGCCTATCTGGTTTTTGAAATTTGCCGGACATTGTGTAAACACCTTACATTTACATCCGTATTTTTTGCATATTTCCTTATACTTGCAATGCATACGGTCGTGTCCGCCAACGATTACAACACTCATAAACGCTCTCCTTTCCCGTTGATATAAAAATGTTATTTAACAATTTATATTTTTCTGGGAATCAGAGCTGATACAGCTCTGATTCCTATTTAATTTACCTGATTAAATCTCCTTCAGGCATCTGCCTCACCTTTTAATAAAAGCGGTTTCATACTCTTAATACATATACACATAGTAGACATATTATGCATCAGCGCGCTTGTAACAGGAGAAATTATTCCGCATGCGCCAAGCAGCAGCAGGTTGCTGTTAAACAAAGTTATAAACCTGTAGTTTGAATATATCCTGTCAAAAAGCTCCTCGCTCAGCTCGCGCAGAACAACCAGGCTTTCCAAATCAGATGTCAGCAGGGTTATATCCGCAACCTCACGTGCAATATCGGATGCATCGCGCATTGCAACGGAAACATCCGCCGCCGCAAGTGCCGGGGAATCATTTATACCATCTCCGACCATAATCACCTTATGGTTATCCGCCTTTATGGAGTTTACTATATTCAGCTTATCCTCAGGCAATACCTTTGCATAAAAACGCTCAATTCCAAGCTCACCGCAGACATTTGAGGCTGTGGTTTCACCGTCGCCGGTAATCATCAGCACATCAGAAACGCCTTTGCTTTTCAGCTTAGCTATCACAGACGCTGCATTCTCTCTTATCGGATCTTCTATACAAAGTATTCCGCAAAGCTTATCACCGATTGCAAGATAAATCATAGAATACTTGCTGCCAAGCTCATGTATAATCCTGTTCTGTTCCTCCGTTATAGCGATTTCTTCATCATCAAATACAAAATGCGCACTTCCGACCAGAACCTTTTTTCCTTTAAGTTCGGACGCAATACCATGAGCGACTATATACTTGACCTCCGCGTGTTCCTCAAGATGCTCCAGGCCGCGTACTTCAGCCGCATGAACAATAGCCTTTGCCACACTGTGGGGGAAATGCTCCTCAAGGCAAGCGGTGATTTTAAGAACCTCCTCCTCAGAGTATCCTTCAAACGGTACTATCCTTGCAAGATTCGGACACGAAACAGTCAGCGTTCCCGTTTTGTCAAACACAACAGTATCGGCAAACGCATAGTTTTCCAAAAATCTGCCGCCTTTAACAGCAATATTATACCCTGCCGCTTCTTTCATTGCCGAAATAACGCAAATCGGAGTAGACAGCTTAATCGCACAGGAATAATCAACCATAAGCACCGAAAGCGCCTTTGTAATGTTTCCCGTAAAAAGATAGACCGCCGCACTTGTTATAAAGCTGAACGGCACAAGTCTGTCTGCAAGGCTTTCAGCCCTTGTCTGTATTCCGGATTTTAATTCCTCTGAATTTTCGATAAGGTCAAGAATATTATGTATTCTACTGTTTCCTGCAAGCTTTTCTGTCAGGACATCTATACTGCCTTCCTCCACAACCGTTCCGGCATAAACAGACATGCCCTCGGTTTTAAGACGAGGCAAAGCCTCACCTGTCATTGAAGATTCATTTACGCCTGCCGAACCGCTTACAACGGAACCATCGGCAGGAATAATGCTGCCTTGACGTATTCTCAGTATATCGCCAATCTTCACATCTGCCAGCGGAACACATTCTTCTGTTTCGCCGCTTATTTTCCAAACCTTGTCTATATTCAGTGCAAGGCTGTCGGAAAGCGCATTTTCGGCTTTCTTCTTGGTATATCCCTCAAGCAATGACGATATATTAAGCAATGTCATTACCGAAGACGCCGCAGAAACAGAACCGCTCATAATAGACGCTGATATCGAAACCGCATCCAAAACCGAAACATTAAGCTTACCCTTTGACAAGCTTTTAAGACCTTCTTTTACAAACGGCAGCGCTCTGATAACGGCAAGAGGAAGCTTTAAAAACGAAGGTACAAAAATTTTTGCAAGCATACGCTTTACAAGAATTTTAGATAAATCGTGCTTAAACTCCTCATTTATAATCTGCCCGGTATCAGGCAGCAATTCAGACAAATTCCGCACATTTATCGCAGAAACCCTGTCCAAAATGTCACCGCGCGCATCACTGCTGTAATATACAAGCATTCCGCCGTTTACAGCAGACACCTCCGCAGAAAGAACACCGTCAATTCCTAATAGTTCAGATGCAAGACTTCTTTCTTGATTTTTGCTGAAAACTCCGCCACCGCAGCGTAATCTGAGCCTGCCCGGAGAGTCATAAACAATTTTGTACTTCAATTCAGTTACCCTCTTTATAAATTGTTTTCAGCTTCACGCTTTGCATCGCAGCAAATGTCCTCTGCCTCATCTCTCATATTCTTAAATGTTTCCTGTGCGTCATTTTTAAGCTTTATACATTTCGCAAGACCGCTTACACAAGTCTTACGCGCCTTTTCGCTTTTAAGTGCCTTTACGCCATATGTTGCGGCAAGCACGCCCGCAGCAAAGCTTAATACCTTTTCATTTTTTACAAAATCCATAATCTTCATAAAAATCATTTCCTTTCTGTAAAAATACTTTCTTCTACATAACAACGCAAAGAACTTGGGTTAGTCAATCCTAACTCAAGTAAAGAATACCACACTTTTTTCAAAATGTCAATAGCTGTCTGCCAACTTTTTTTTCATTTTTTCAATAATTTTTTTCTCAAGCCGTGATACCTGTACCTGAGATATACCGAGGGATTCAGCAATCTGCGACTGTGTTCTTCGTTTAAAGTATCTCATACATATAATCTTTTGTTCGCGCTTGTCACATTCGGCAAGAAGCTGGCGCAGTGCAAGCTTGTTTACAATTTCCGCCTCATAATCCGTGTCCTGTTCCAGCTTTTCAATTAAAGGCTTGTTTTCTTTGCTGCCGTTATCGGACACCGCATACAGGGACTCCGGCGCAGCGCCTGCCTCAAGCGCCGCTGCAAGCTCCGCCGCAGAAACACCTATTTCATTCGCTATCTCCGCCACAGTAGGCTCTGCCCCGTTAGTATTTATAAGGCGCTCCTTTGCCGCCATTGCTCTGTAAACCATTTCTTTAAGGCTGCGGCTTACCTTTATCATTCCGTCATCCCTGATAAAACGTTTAATCTCACCCATAATCATCGGTACAGCATATGTAGAAAACTTTACCCCAAAGCTTATGTCAAATCTTTTTGCCGCCTTAATCAAGCCTATACAGCCAACCTGAAACAAATCCTCCGCCTCGTGTCCGCGGCCACAGAACCTTTTTACTATACTGTGTACCAGTCCTGTGTTTTTTTCAACAAGCTCGTTTTGAGCCGCTTCGTCACCTGCAGCCGCACGGTTTAAAAGCTCGTCATTGATTTTATCATAATCAGTCATAGCCTACAGTCCCTATGTTTTTGGTCATTGTCACAACCGTTCCTTCTCCGGGCTGAGAATCCACCGCCAGACTGTCCATAAAGCTCTCCATCACCGTAAAGCCCATACCGCTTCTGTCCTCATCCGGCGTACCGGAATACAGCGGCTGCATGGCAAGCTCCACATCCTCTATTCCGCACCCGCTGTCAGAAACCGTTACCTCAAATCTTTTTCCGATAATACGGCAGGAAATTTTCACTATTCCCTTTCGCTCCGGATACCCGTGTATAATTGAATTTGTCACCGCCTCCGATACAGCGGTCTTTATATCAGCAAGTTCCTCGCAGGTTAAGTCCAGCTGAGAGGCAAATACACCCACCGCAGCTCTGGCAAAGCTTTCATTCTGACCTTTAGCAGGGAACTCAAGTTTCATGTAGTTTTCCATATTTTATCCTCCTAACCGCAATCCATTATTTTTTTTAATCCGGAAAGCTCTAAAATCTTGTCGACCTGCGGCTGCGGCCTGACAATCATAGTTTTGCCGCCAAGCGCCTTTATTTGCTTGTACCGCCCGATAATCACACCTATTCCGGAGCTGTCCATAAATGATACATTACCAAAATCAAGTATGAGATTTTCGGCATTTCCGAGATGAATTTCGCGGTCTATATCACCGCGCAGCTCGGCGGCGCAGCTTTGGTCTATCTCTCCGAAAAGCTTTACCACCAATGTTTTACCTATATATTCCATTTGCAAATTCATAGTTTACCTCCTGTCTGCTGTTCTATCGGCTGTATCAGTCCTGCCATCTGAGAATTTTACGCTGCTTTGCGCTGCAGTCTTCTGTGCCTATTCATAATAACACAGCAAAAATATTTCCCACTTATTTCCATACAATTTTATTTGGCAATAAACAAAATTTTCTTTTGTTTTTCACCTGAAAGTGCTATAATAATATACGAAATAGTTTAATCGGAGTTATATCATGAAGAATTCTGTAAAAAAATATATAATGAATCTTATTTACCCTCCCAAATGCGTATTTTGCCGCACGCTTCTTCCTATATCAACGGAAACCCCTGTTTGCAGCAAATGTATGTCTGTTCTTCCTTTCTGTCTTGCGTATGAACGCTGTAAAATCTGCGGAAAGCCTATAACCTCTGCGGATAAATGCGAGGACTGCCGCAGTATGCCATACCGTCATTTTGATAAGGCATGTGCCGCATACATTTATAAGGATAATGTCAAAACCGCTCTTATCAAATTTAAAAGTGAAAGGTATTCAGCCTATGCACGTGTTTTTGCCGGGCATATGAAAGCAGTAATTGAAAACGATTTTAAGAAATACAGTTTTGATGCAGTGGTATCGGTTCCGCCGAGAACAGACAGAATTAAGTCAGGGGAATACGATCAGGCTGCATGTCTTGCAGACGAGCTTGCAAAGCTGCTTGAGCTGCCGTATTATAAAAAAGTGCTTGCACAGAAAGAAAAAAGAAGAAAGCAAAGTGATTTAACCGCCGAAGAAAGGATCAAAAACGTTGAGGGAAATTATATTGTTAAACAGAAAGGTAAAATAGAAAACAAAACATTGCTTTTGGTTGATGATATCTGCACTACCGGCGCAACTTTAAGCGAATGTTCAAAAGTATTAAAAAATTCGGGAGCCTGCGCTGTTTATTGTGCCACCGCAGCAACCGTAATATAAAAAAAGGCGGTTAAAACCGCCCTTTTTATTTTATAAGTATAACATCTGAATCTTTATATGGCTTTAAGTTTTTAAACCCATCAAGTACAAATATTTTATAATAATCTGCACCGCCCTGCGGCAATCTTACACTCAGACTGCCACCTGCCGCTCCGCTTTCGGAAAACTCTTTAATATACGATTCTGTCAAAGTATCATCCGTATACCCCGAAACGATTACAGCGGCATCAAATGGTCTTTGTGTCGTATTTGTATAATCCACACCTACTGCTGCTCCGGGAGCAAATTTATATTTGTCATTCTCCTTTTGCGCTGCGCTGTGTCCGTTTTTACAGATTACTATATTTTTAACTCCAAGTACTGTGCTGCCGATGTTTTTCCCGGCACTTAAAGACTCTGTCTGTGAATAAAGCTCTATTGTATCAAGACCTTTTGCCGCGCTTGCCGGTACAAGCTGTTCTTTTTCTGCTGTATAAACGCTGCCGTCTGAGCCTGTCATTACAAGCTTTGCATCACGACCTCCGCTGTCGTTTTCGGTAAGAGTCAGTTTAACGTGCAGATTGTTTCTGTTAAGTGCATTTTTTTCTCCGCTGTAAACAGGCAGAATATTCTCTGTTTCATTGCCGTCGGAATTTAACATCCTAAGAACAAATCCGACATTATATCCGCTGCCAAGACTGCCCTTATATCCATACTGATTATACGATACGCAGATAACCGGTATTTGGGTTCCATCGGTGCTGCAAAGATTTACGCCTGCTTTTCCGTTTCCGTCATACCAATTCAAAGCATAAAGACTTGTATCAAACTCAACAGTCAATACCTCATCCTTATCCGGTGCAGCAAATTCATGCCGCAGAGAATGTATATTCTTATCGCTGCCGCGAATTGTCCACAGGTACTTCTGATACGTTTTATATTCAAAGCCGTTTTGGATATTGTTCCCGTCAGTTCCCCATGCTTCTCCGTTTAAATATGAATAATCCGATAAAGCCGCTGTTTTTTCAAAATCAAAGTTCTTCATACTTTCGTCAAGAGCCTTATGCTCATAATCAAGCGCTTTAAAGCTTATTATCGGCTCGTCAAGCATGAATTTTATACGCGCATTTACAATTCTGAGCACATTTTCTCCGCCGTTTGACGCAGAACTCATTTTAAATGCCATTCCCCGTATTTCTTTTACGGATATATCACTGTTTACTGAACATTCCGCACTTTTTTGCGCCGTATTGTTTTTGAACAGCTCATATTTTAGTGACTGACTTCCTCTGTCACCGCTGCACAAAGTAACTTTTAATTCATAGCGGCTGTTATCGTCAAGGCTCAGCTTTTCTTCATCCATACACTGCAAATAATACCCGCTGTCATCACAAATGATATTTCCGATTTGATATTCCTCCGCGCTGTCAACAATCAGTTCTGATTTAAAATCCGACCTTGAGTCATATGTATCAATGGTACAGCTTATCTCAACATTGCCGCCCAAAATATTACCTTTTATTCTGTGTCTTAAATCAATATCCGTATACTGCTTTGCCATCATTATTATACCGTCTGCCGAATCCGTAGCGTTGTCTTTTATACCGGCATTGCTTGCCCAAGCCTCACCGTTTGTATAATCTGTGTTTTCCTCTGTAATGCCGCCGTCCATGACAGTGCTCTGAGCCGCTGCGCCTTTAAGTCCCGCCTCAAGCACAACGCCGTCATAGTTAAAGCCTTCATTCTCGCGAAGCTCTTTTCCGGCTTCTTCAACACTGCTATATGTAACAGGCGAAACATCTCCCTTTGGCTGAGCAGATACCGCAGCCGCAATATCCGAGCCATCAAAGGTTATATCTATTCTGTTTTCGCCGTCCTTAACCAGGCTGTATCTGAACGTCTTTTTTACTCCGCCAATCTCGGCAGTAATATCATAATCACCGTAAAATCCGCGGAAATCCGCAATACCGTCTTTGTCGCTCACAACCTCCGTTTTTGTTTTGAACTCATCATTCACCATTGAATCCCACATCTTCTTTGCAGGCTTTTCGTTCCAGCTGCTGTCATAAAACGGTGCTGAATTTCTCCAGTGCATTGAATCCTGATAACAATATCGCACATTACCTTCAGCCGTTCCACAAAAAACAAAAGCCTTATCAAAAATGTGCAAAACTATATACAGCTTAACCCCGCCGTATCATTAAATGACATATCAGCACATTTTTATCATTCGCCTAACTACCTCAGCAATATCTTCAGCAAAGAGGTTGGTATTACTATCAAAAACTATATTATAAATACCCGTATCGACCGCGCCAAACAGCTTTTGACCGAAACCGAAGAAAGCATCTACGAAATAGCCAACGCAGTAGGCTATAAGGATCCGCAGTATTTTAGTGTTTTGTTTAAGAAAAAGGTTGGCGTAACGCCGTCTGCATATAAGCTCAGCGGTCCGGTTTAATACACCGAAGTGCAGCAGAATACGGCATTATGCATCAGCCATATCTGCAGAGGCAGATGACATACGGCTGAGATACTTTGTTATGTTTTCTATAAAAGCCCTGCCGACTTCACTGACGGGGTTTTTTGTTTTTATAATATAGCCTATCTCCATTGAGCTGTTTGGATTATTCTCATCAGCGTCAAACGGGACAGCTATAAAATCACTGCCGTTTAACTCCTCGCATATTATACCGGAGCACAGAGTATATCCGTTAAGTCCGACCATCAGATTAAGCATTGTCGCTCTGTCTGTTGCCTTAATCGTACGCTGATAATCATTTGTGCTCAGGATTTCCTCCGCAAAATAAAACGAGCCGTTTTCTCCCTGCTCAAACGATAGACACGGATAGTTTTTAAGCTCGTCAAAGCATATCGCTTCTTTCCCTGCAAGGGGATGGTTTTTCCATATATACACATACGCCTTGCAGTCAATCAGCTTATGGAACTCACAGTCGTTTTCCTTTAATATTTTTTCAAGTATTTTTCTGTTAAAATCATTAAGATACAGGATTCCGACCTCACTTTTAAAATTGCTGACGTCCTGTATAACGTCAAAGGTTTTGGTTTCGCGCACCGCAAATTCATAATTCAGTGTATCAAATTTTTTGACTGTATCGACAAAAGCCTTTACCACAAAGGAATAATGCTGAGTCGACACACCGAATTTTATTTTTATGTTATCTTCTTCTATATATCTATGCTCTATAAGCTCATATTGCTGGTGCAGCTGTCTTGCATAAAGCAAAAACTCCTCACCCTCTTTGGTAAGAATAACTCCTCTGCTTGTCCGCAGAAAAATCGTAATACCAAGCTCTTTTTCAAGCTCTTTTACCGCATTTGTAAGCGATGGCTGGGAAATAAACAGGCTTTCCGCCGCCCTATTCATAGAACCCAGCTCCGCTATTGTTATCGCATAAAATATCTGCTGCAAGGTCATACAGGCACCGCCTTTGTAAAATATAATAAAAGTTTAACATATGCACGTTTTATTGTCAACCGAGGAAGCTTGCATTATATAAATACAATGTGCTATACTAATTTTAAGAAACATTGCAATAATTTATTTAGCAGAGAGAGGATACCATGGACTGTTTATTTTTAAGCAAAACACCCTTATTTAAAGATATGACTGCGGAGGAAATTAAAGAATCTCTGGAATTTATGAACGGCTATGAAAAACGCTTTACAAAGTCGGAAATAATACTCCACGCAGGCGATAAGACCGACAGCTTATGTCTTGTGCTTTCCGGCAGTGTAAATATAAAGATGAACAACAGCCGCGGTGACAGCAATATCATCGGCTTTGTCGGACAGGGACAGCTTTTTGCCGAAGCATATTCTGTAGTCCGTCAAAAAAGCCTGTTATGTGATGCAGAGGCTGCCGCCGATACAACCGTATTGTTTTTGCAAACCGACAAGCTTTTATCCGCTGACCGATATCCCGGCAGCTTCTGTATTAAGCTTATTAAAAATATGCTGATGATTTCCGCCGAAAAAAACCTTGCTCTTTCATCAAGGATGACTCATACTGCTCCGCGGCTTATCCGCGACAGACTGGTTTCATATTTATCCGAGCAATCCGCGGCAGCCTCCTGCAAAACCTTTAAAATACCATTCTCAAGACAGCAGCTTGCAGATTATCTCAGCGTTGAGCGCAGTGCATTATCAAATGAGCTTTCAAAAATGAAACGCGACGGACTTATTGATTATAACAAAAACAATTTCTGCCTGTACTTTTAATTTTATTTTAATCTTGCTCTGTATAATATCTCATATAAGATATTTGAAAGGGTGGGTAATATGAAATTAAAGTTATTTTTTATCACAATTCTGCTTACGCTTATTCTTTGTTCGGGCATAGCTGTAAACGCTCAGACTACTACCGCGGTAAGCATTGATTCTGCTGTATTGAACGGAACAAAGCTGAGCCTTACGCTGCATTCGGATACAGAAACGACAGCATACATCTATGCCGCTGAGTACAATAACGGTATTCTGTCGTCACTCAAACTTCAAAACGCAGTGCTGACAGCTTATTCCTCTGTAATAAGCTTTGACAATATCAGCAGCGATACCGAAGTTTTTATTCTTGATAAAAATTTATCACCTCTATGTGAATCATTTTACGTTTCCAACATAACAGGTGACGGAATAAACGGCGCAGGCGAGCAGCCGGATACCGCGCCGTATGAAAATCCATATACCGCATCCGATCACAGCGGTTTATTCACAGATACCGCAGTTGCCGCAAAAACCGGACCAACCATGCCCGGTGGTCACGGCGGAGGGCAGGGCGGCCCGAATCCCGGCGCCTCTGAGGATGTAAGCTATGGCTATATAAAGGTTGACGGCGGATATATTTACATAAACAACACTAACGGTGTCGGTTTGGATTCAAACGTAAACATGATAATAAATGACGACGTAATTATAGTTGACGGAGCGACCCTCGGATCTGAGGATGGTCTTGATTATGACGGCAATATAGAACTCAACGGCGGTTTTGTATTCACCATGACAGCCGGAGGAATGGACAGTATAACAGAAAGCTTCAGTCAAAAATATCTTACCTACGGATATTCCGGCAGGGGCGGATTTGGCAGCAGTTCTTCCTCATCATCTATATCAAACGGCAGCTATGCAATATGTGATTCAAACGGTAATATATTGTGCGCTTTCAGCAGAACAAAAGGCAGTATTCAGCGCATTTTGCTTTCATTGCCTCAGATTTCTTCTTCAGAAACATATTATATAAGACCGCTTAACGTAACCGGTGTAAGCGCAGTAAACTCAATTTTCGGAGTAATTGACAGTTACAGCAAGGAATTTACTGTTTATGACAGCTGTAGTCTGAATACCTCCGGAAGCAAATACACAATGACAATAAAATAATAAGAAGAAACGCAAAGGACGCCCGCGGGCGTCCTTTTGCGTATTGATAAACCTTAATTTAAAAAGCCACTTTATTATTTAATAATATATTAACTGCAAGAGTTGGATACTGCGGCGGTATGCTTCTGGTGGAAATACCTGTTGTCTGCGCTTTAACGTACATTCCCTCCTCAAGCTTTGTCGCCGAGGACTTATCTGCGTCAGGTCTTAAATCGTTAATTTTAACATCATCACCGAGATTAAGTGCAACACGGTTATCGTCCAGAACTACCTGAACAAGCTTGCCGTTATCCTCGATAAGCTCTGTTATTTTACCCTCAACAACAGTCTTTGCCAATTCATCTGTCTGAACAATCTCCAACGCTCTTGACATTGGCGGCAGGCTGAGTGTCATTGCGTCCGAAAGCTTGATTTTAAGCTGTTTTGATTCGTCAAGCTCATCAACTGTGAGAGTTTTTCCGGTTTCATCCTTAATCACTGTTTCATTCGTTACGGTTATTCTGATTTCGCCCATATTGAAATCCTCAACAAGAAGTCCCTCGTCGGTCTTTTCTTTTATATAAACGGAAACAGCTGCATCGGCGTTCTTGTTTTCTTCCTCGTCATTGCCCCAGTTGATGTTTATTCCGTCTGAATTCACATCATAGCTGCCTTCAAGAATTTCGCTTATAAAGTTTGCCGGAACATAGGTTGTATCGTTTACCATAATCGGAGCGGTGCCGAGCTTAATAGGAGCAGTTTTGGCAAATGTATAACCGTCTGTATATGGTGTGCATGTGATATATAACGGCAGATTAACAAGTTCAATCTTTTCCGCCTCACCATCCCATTTTACTTCAAAATCAAGTGCCTCGCATACTGCTCTCAGCGGAATCATTACTTTATCATCCTGCATAATAAGCTTTGCGTTTTCCAGTGTTCTGCCGTTTACCTCAACCTTATTCTGATTTCCTTCCGCGGCTGCTGCACCTGAGCAAATCATTGCCGCTGCCATTACTGCTGCAAAACCTTGCATCTTTTTCATAATAATTCTCCTTCCTTATTTAAGTGAATCTATTAGTTTATATACTTCTTTTTCGTTAAGACCGTTTGAGTCAATGATAAGACCTTTATCGGCTGAATATATTTTATAATGTGTGTCGCTTGTTTTGCTTACAACAGCTCCGTTATAGCTTTTGCCGGAGCTGTTTTCCGACTGCTGTTCAGCCTCCGATGAATCCAAAACAAGCGTAACCGAAACATTTTTACCGTTTCCGCTGTATGTTACCGTGTGGTTTCTGCCCGGTTTGGCAGTCTTTCCGTCACTCAATGACATCCCCTGCGGGAGATTGATTCCGCTTAAATCGAATCCGTAATAAACACAATATTCGCTAAGCGTCATATCACTTTGTTTTCTGCTTGAATTTGCCGCCGCTCCCATATCCGAGCCTGAACTGCCTGACGCCGCTTTTGCAGTTATTAAAGCTTCATCAGCATATCCGGCTGATACTTCAGGCTCTGCCTCTGCGGATTCTATACTAAACATTTGCGACTCCGTTTGTTCTGTAATTTGCTCTGCGCTTGCTGAATATTGTTTTTCAGCCGTGGGAACTTCAGGTGCAGCTGCAGCTGCCGGAGCGGTCGTTCCTGTCGGAGCAGCCGTGTTTTCCGTAACGGCTGCCTGGTTTTTTTTGCTTGCCGTCGGCTTTTGAGAAGTGCCTGTATTGTTGTCGATTTTATTTGCCGTATTACCATTACCTGTCACGGTGTCGTCCGGGTGAGATTCCGCCGCCTGACCTTCAGCTGTAATTTTCGGCAATTCGTTAGAAGGTTCGGCGCTTTCGGCAGGTTGTACGGATGTTTTTGTTTCCTGTTCCGTCCCTGTTCCGATATAAGAGGAATCACCGCTGAAGTTATCCTTTATATATGGCATAGCGGTAAACGAAAGAGCAATAACCGCTGCCGCAGTTGCTGCAAATCCGACTCTGCGTACTACAACAGTATGCCTGTCAGTCTTTTTTACAGGTTCTGCCGAGGCTTTTCGGATGAGTTCTTCTTTCAGCGCCGCGTTTATCGGAATTTCATCATTCGCTTCCTTATACAGCTTATCAAACATCGTCAAAACCTCCTTTCAGTTTTTCTTTCAGCATTTCTCTGCCCCTGTGAAGCTGTGATTTAATGGTAGATTCTTTTGTTTCAAGAACTTTTGCAATTTCCGCAACAGAAAAGCCTTCATAGTAAAACAGATGAATTACTGCGCGGTATTTCTGCGGAAGCTCCAGTACAGCATAATACACATCGCTTTTTTCTTTGCTTTCAAAAACGATTTCCTCCGAGAGAGGAACGGTCTTTTTGAACCATGAATTAGAGAAAATGTTCTTGCTGCAGTTTAAAGTAACGCGTATAAGCCATGCCTTTATATGTTCTTCGCTTTTGAATTCAGTGCTTCCTTTAAGAAGTCTTAGAAATACCTCCTGAACAACATCATCAGTATTTGCTTTATCCTTTGTCTGCGATAACGCCAGCTTATAAACCATATTAAAATATTTTTCTATTATATCCTCATTGGATATGCTGCGTCCGCTGTTTTCCAACCGTTTTTCCTCCTCTCGTATATAATACCTTTTAAAAGCGCAAAAGGTTGCATTAAATTCAAAATTATTTTAACATATTTTATAAAGCTAAATCAAGTCCCAAATAAAACGTAAAAGGCGGTGCCTTCGCACCGCCTTTTGCAGCTATTTCATTTTAAACATTACACGAAGAATTCCGCGAAGTATTTTAGGGGCTTTTACAACAACAATCTGCATAATAATTCTCCTTTCGGCTTTGACAAAACAACGAT
>CAJLFL010000007.1 GCA_905205855.1 uncultured Eubacteriales bacterium
AAAAAAACATTTTACACACAATATATAGTATATTTTTAAAAAAACAGCACAATATATCTATTGACAGATCAAACCACAAATAGTATAATGGTATTGTCTTGAAAAACAAGAACAAAATTCTCAATCTTCCTTAGGTATTATTGAAAGGTCCGCCTTATTGGGCGGACCTTTCAATTTAGAAAAACCAAGCTATAAAATGTATGCATTATTCCTTACGGCTCCTCTAATTCTGCTCTGCTACCTTTGAGTTATAAAAAAACATTGCAACCGAGGTCAGAATTATAATTACATAACCGATAACACTGTAAATATCCGGAACCTGACCGAACATAAAGAAACCCAGAACAGCCGCAAAAATTACCTGTGTATAATCAAACACCGAAATCTCCTTTGCCGGCGCGTACGAGTATGCCGCGGTAATGGCAAACTGAGCGCACGCTGCCGCGCATCCTGCAATCACAAGACACAAAAGCTGAAAACCGCTCATCGGATGATAGTCAAAAAGCAAAAACGGAAGCGTCACAAGTGTAGAAAACGTCGAGAAGAAAAAGACAATAAACTGCCCCCTCTCGCCGCGCTTGCTTAAATATCTAACGAAGGTATAGGCTGTTCCCGCTCCGAAGCCGCCTATAAGTCCGAAAATCGCCCCTGAGGACATAAGTCCGCTGCCGCTTGGCTTGATTATAAACAGACTGCCGACAAACGCCGTTATAACCGCTATTATCTGAAAAGGCTTCATACGCTCTTTAAGCAGAAAAAACGAACCGATTATCGCAAAAAACGGCGACAGCTTATTCAGCATTGTTGAGTCCGAAAGCAGCATATGGTCTATGGCGTAGAAGTTGCACAGCAGACCGGTTGTGCCGAATATTGACCGCATTAAAAGACCGAATAAATTTGATTTTTTAAAATGGAACTTTTCCTCCGTTCCGCACAGCACTATCGCCGCGGCAACCATTGCAACCGCATTTCTGAAAAAGCTTTTCTGAAACGACGGCACATCGCCCGAAAGTCTGACAAATGCCGCCATAACCGCAAAGCAAAGTGCCGAGCACATTATACACATAATACCTTTTGTTTTTGAAGATAATCTAAGCTTTGTCAACGCAAACCCTTCTTTGGCATATAAAGTAAAATCGGCAAGCATCAAATGATGCTTGCCGACCATGGAGCGGAAGACGAGATTCGAACTCGCGACGTTCACCTTGGCAAGGTGACGCTCTACCACTGAGCCACTCCCGCACATACATTCCTTTAAAAAAGGAACGTGGTGCCTCCGGGCGGAATCGAACCACCGACACGGGGATTTTCAGTCCCCTGCTCTACCGACTGAGCTACAGAGGCATATTCCAAAGACTGCACCGACGCCGAACGTCGGCACAATCCCTGAGTTTGGCGATCCGGATGGGGTTCGAACCCACGACCTCCAGCGTGACAGGCTGGCATTCTAACCAACTGAACTACCGGACCACAATGGTGGGCGCTATAGGGCTCGAACCTATGACCCTCTGCTTGTAAGGCAGATGCTCTCCCAGCTGAGCTAAGCGCCCGCACTTTGCACAAATGGCAACAGCGACAACAAAAGTTATTATACTATGCAAGTCCCCAAAAGTCAAAAATCATAAATGACGATTATTCCGAATTATATACGGTTATACGTAATTATTCTTTGGTTTTCTTGCATTTTCTGTCATTTTGTTTAATCACTTGCGGACAGCCCTGGCTTCCATAGCCGACAGCTCATCTTTATCAAACCTGTACGGCGTGTTGCAGAACTGACAGATTATCTCCGCCTCGCCCTGTTCTTCTATTATATCGGAAATCTCTTTTTTGCCAAGTGAGATTATGGCACGCTCCATGCGTTCTCTGCTGCATCCGCAGCGGTATTCGACAGGGACGCTCTCCAATATCTCGGTATCAAAGCCAAGCATAACATACTTTATAATCTCGCTGCTGTCCATTCCCTTATCAATCATCTCTGTCACGCTCATTAAGCCGTTTACGCTGTTTTCAAGCTTGGTAAGGCTTTTGTCGTCACATCCCGGCATAACCTGAATAAGAAAGCCGCCGGCGCACTTTGCAGTATAGTTCCTGTCAACCAGAACTCCCAGTGCAACAACACTCGGAATCTGCTCGGACTGCATAAAATAATACGCCAGGTCATCTCCGATTTCACCTGTTTGTATCGGAATTTGTCCTATATACGGCTCCTTCATTTTAAGGTCGCGTATAACGCTCAGCGTACCCTTTCCGACTGCCCCGCCCACATCAATTTTGCCGTCGGCACGCAGCGGCAAATCCGCCGCCGGATTTGCAACATATCCTTTTACGCCGCCCGACGAATCGGCAACCGCAACAAGCGTGCCGAGCGGTCCGTCACCGCGAAGCTGCAGCGTAATGCCTGCCGCCTGCTCCTTCAGCTCCGCCGCCATCAGCAAATCGGCTGTCAGCAGTCTGCCGAGAGCCGCCGTTGCCGCAGGCATAGTCTTGTGATACTCATGCGCTTTGTTTACAATCCCCGTTGAAGTAACGGCGGAAATCTTAAAAAAACCGTCCTTTGTTATCGCTTTTGTCAAAATATCATTCATAATTGCTGTTCCTCTTAATAAAATTAAATTTATGCGTCAAATCAGCCAATACTAAAAAGCAAATCGCCGTATGTCGGCATGGGCCACATATCCTTTGGCATATACTTTTCAAGCGTATCGGCAGCTGCGCGCACCTCATCCATCTTGGGCAAAACCATATCACAGCAAAGCTCCGCCTGCTTCTGCTTGTCAGCCTCGTTCCTTGCCTCGGTAAGATTGATTTCAAGCTGCTCCGCATGTGCAAACAGCTCGGAATTAAACTCCGACAGCTTTGCTATAAGCGTAAGCTCCATATCATTCACCGCAAGAGGGCAAACGCTGCTTTTGGCGGCCGTTTCCTCGCTCAGCTTCTTTATATACTCCGTAACAGCCGGAATAATGTCGCGCCGAACCATCTCAAGCATGGTAAGCCCCTCTATATTTATGACCTTGCTGTAGTTGTCAAGGTTTATCTCATATCTGGAATACGCCTCGCCGCGCGTCAGAATATGGTGCTTTTCAAACAATCTGAGGTTCTTTTCCGCAATGAATGCAGGCAGTGCCTCCGGTGCGGTGCGGTTGTTCAGCAGACCGCGTTTTTCCGCCTCTTTAACCCATTCCTCGGAATAGTTGTTTCCGTTAAATATTATCCGCTTATGCTCCTTTATCGTACGGCTTAAAAGGTCGTTTACGGCATCGCCGAGCTTATCCGCGTCTACTCCCTCAAGCTCATCGGCAAACTGCTCAAGAGCCTCCGCAACAGCGGTATTCAGCATAAAATTAGGTCCGGAAATCGACAGGCTGGAGCCCGGCATACGGAACTCAAACTTGTTTCCGGTAAACGCAAACGGAGAGGTACGGTTTCTGTCGGTGGTATCCTTGACAAAGTTCGGCAGAGCGTCAACTCCGCCCGTTTCCATAATTTCCTTTTCTCTGCCGCCGCAGTTTTTTCCTGCCTCGACGGCATCCAGAATATCCGTAAGCTCGTCACCGAGGAATATTGATATTATTGCCGGCGGAGCCTCTGCCGCGCCAAGTCTGTGGTCATTGCCGGCAGTCGCAACCGACATTCTGAGCAAATCCTGATACTCGTCAACAGCCTTGATAACTGCACACAGGAATACCAAAAACCGTGTATTCTCACGTGGGTTTTTTCCCGGATCAAGCAGATTGGCTCCGGTATCGGTGCATACCGCCCAGTTGTCATGCTTACCGCTGCCGTTTACGCCGGCAAACGGCTTTTCGTGCAGAAGGCACTTCATTGAATGTTTTTCGGCTATTTTCTTCATCAGCTCCATAGTAAGCTGATTATGATCCGCCGCTATGTTTCCGGCGCAGAAAATCGGTGCAAGCTCATGCTGTGCCGGAGCAGCCTCGTTATGCTTTGTTTTTGCAAGTATTCCGAGCTTCCACAGCTCCTCGTCAAGCTCTTTCATATAAGCGGACACCCTTGCCTTTACCACGCCGAAGTAGTGGTCGTCCAGCTCCTGCCCCTTAGGCGGCATAGCGCCGAACAGGGTTCTGCCGGTATAGGTAATATCGCGGCGCTTTGCCGCCACCTTTCTGTCTATCAGGAAATACTCCTGCTCCGGTCCGACAGTGGTGGATATACGCTTTGTTTCGGTATCGCCCAACACTCTGAGCACTCTGAGAGCCTGTGTGTTCAAGGTTTCAAGAGAACGCATAAGCGGAGTCTTTTTATCCAGAGCCTCTCCCGTATACGAGCAAAATATTGTCGGTATACAGAGGATACCGTCCTTTATAAATGCGTTTGAGGTCGGGTCCCATGCGGTGTAGCCGCGTGCCTCAAAGGTGGAACGAAGTCCGCCTGACGGAAAGGATGATGCATCCGGCTCGCTTTTAATAAGCTCTTTACCTGAAAATTCCATAATTATTCCGTCATTGCCTGTAGGAGAAATAAAACTGTCGTGTTTTTCAGCCGTTACCCCCGTCATAGGCTGAAACCAATGTGCAAAGTGCGTAACGCCCTTTTCAATCGCCCAGTCCTTCATCGCATTTGCCACAACATCGGCAACCTCGCGCGTGAGCGGCGTTCCCTCCTCCTTGGTCTTCATGACCTTTTTATAAACGCTTTTGGGCAGGCGTTCTTCCATGATTCTGCTGTTAAAAACCATTGAGCCGAAAAGCTCGCTGATATGAGTCATAATAATTTCCTCCTTCAGATAATGGCGCAATTTATTTTATTATACGTTTTTCAGCCTCTTTTGTCAATATCCGTTCGCGCGGTTGGCGTACACATTTTGTGTTGTGTGATATGGTAGGGGCAACCCCATGTGGTTGCCCGTTTCGTCTTTCATATGCAAAAATGTTGCTCATATCACTGTATAATTTCATCAAGCATATCCATAAGCCTGCCGTCAAGTTCGGAATAATCAATATCATTTGTATCATTATAGTTTGCAATGCCGTGCGGATTTGTGATGCCTTTTGCGGCTGAGGCATTCAGATTTCGTTCTACCTCCTTGCGGTTGTATTCGTCAAGGGTTTTTATACCGTCTTTAAGGTTGCCGCTTATACTGCTTTCTATGTACTTCCAGTTGCGTGCTCCGCGTTCACAGGCGTACTCAATCAGCCGAATCATCAGCTGCGGCTCTACACCCTCTGCCAGATAACCGTTTATTGAGCTGCATATATTGGGTGTTGTTACACCGATATATTTTTCATAAGTTTTTAAAACGGCGGAGTCCGGCGGCTCGGAAACAGCAGCTTCTTTCCTTTCCTCTGCTTTACTATCCTTTACTTTATTTTTCTTTTCTTTACTTTGTTTTAACTTGACTGCATTTTTTTGATTTTTGCTTACATTTTCATCTGAAATGTTTGCATTTTTTAAATATTGGGCAGCGTCAGCCAAGAGGTATTCCGGCTTGACATTAACCTGCTTTCGCCTGCTGACTGCGGAAAAATATCTTTTCTGACATTCCTCTGATGTCAGAATCTGATACTTCTCATACAGATTACTGTCAAAAATACCTCTCCTGACTGCGGCGTTCACTATTTCAGACACAGAATTGTAATTCCATCCGACTTTCTTTGAGAACAACACTCCCACATCCCTTGTCCAGTCGCAGTAATAACCAAACCCGCCGTAAATTTTTTGATAAAGTTTGACAATTACCGCAAAGCCTTTCAGCCCAAATTCCGCCTCAATCAGTTCAAATTGGTCGTCCATGCAAACATCCAGAGGAAAATACGGTATTCCGTCTGTCATGTGACATTCCCCCTTTGATTGTTTACACTATACTAACACTGTTTTGAGTGTCACCGCGTGCCGACTGCAAGCATATTGTATTTGGTCTGTTTTTATATAAAAAAGGTTCTTGATTTATAATAATTAAATTGGTATAGTTTAGTTGGGTGATAATATGAAGATTTTAAATTTTGGTTCGTGCAATATTGATTATGTATATTCGATTGACCATATTGTAAAGGCAGGCGAAACCGAAACAACGCATAAAATGAGTGTTTTTCCGGGCGGAAAGGGCTTGAATCAGTCAATTGCTGCGGCAAGGGCAGGGGTAAAGATTTATCATGCCGGCTGTGTCGGCTGTGACGGCGATATACTGACTAAAATTCTTGCCGAAAGCGGAGCGGATATATCATATATCAAAAGAACTCCGGAAAAGAACGGCCATGCGATTATTCAGGTCAGCAAGGAGGGTGAAAATTCGATATTTCTCTTTCCCGGCTCAAATGAGATGATAACAGAGGACTATATAGATAATGTACTGAGCGGTTTCGGCAAGGGCGATATACTTCTGCTCCAGAACGAAATAAGCAATGTTGATTATATTGCGGAAAAGGCGCATAAAAAGGGAATGTGTATAATGCTAAATCCGTCACCGTTCAACGAGAAAATCAGCAGAATTGATTTTTCTGCGCTGTCGTATATTATATTGAACGAAATCGAAATCGAGGCTGTTTCCGGCTGTGATACTCCGCAGGAGGGACTGGCGTATATCAAAAAGAAATACCCAAATCTTAAAGTTGTGCTTACTCTGGGCAGCAAGGGCAGTATATACAGCGGAGGCGGGATTGAGATATTCCAGCCGGCGTTTAAGGTGGAAACGGTCGATACGACCGCTGCCGGAGATACCTTTACCGGATATTTTGCGGCAGAAATGTCAAAAGGGACGGACTGCCGCAATATATTAAGGATTGCGTCCGCGGCTGCGGCGGTTGCTGTTTCAGGCGAGGGTGCGGCAACCTCGATTCCGTGCAGAGATGAGGTAATGACCGCGCTTGAGAGCCTGAGTGAAAATGTGCGCGGCGATAAGTCGGAGGAGCAGCTCGGCTGTATTGACAGCTATATCGGAAACAATCTGAGGTCCGCAAATATAGAGGAATTGGCAAAGCTTCTCGGTTATTCTGCCGTTTATACCGGGACATTGGTAAAAAAGCTGACGGGACAGACATTTTCCAAAGCGGTTCAGACAAAAAGATGCGCCGCTGCGGCTTATAAGCTGCTCAATACCGATATGTCGGTACAGGAGATAGCGGAAAGCGTCGGCTATGAGAACAAAAGTTTTTTCAGAAAGGTGTTTAAGGAAAAGTACGGGAAAAACCCTTTGGAATTCAGAAAAGAAAATATAAAATAGGGTAACACGGTAATTGATGCCCAAAAATATTGAATAATAATTTTGCATATGAAAGACGAAACGGGCAACCACATGGGTTGCCCCTACGAAATCACACAACCCAAAATGTGTACGCCACCCCACGCAGGCGGATGCACAGCCGCCCCTACGACATCAAACGATACATAATATATAAGCAACATACGCCATCTCATGCGGGCAGATATTATCTGCCCGAAAAAATATTTCATATTACAAAACATATACGAATATTACACATGACAAAGGACGGTCGCTTTTGACCGTCCTTTCTTTTTTATTCTTCGCTCATGCGTTACGGGGTTTTACATTCTCCAATTATACCAAAGAATATTTTTCCTTATACATATCATAATCCTGTTTGTATGTTCCGGGCATTTTTGCATGAAGCTTACGCAGATATTCATGACGGTTGCTTACTCCGCTATTACGCTGAGCCTGTAAAATCGCCACCGCTATATTTGAGCAATGATCCGCTATACGCTCTGCATTGCTTATTATCTCAAGATAGATTACGCCTGCCTCTACGTTACATTCCTTTGCTTTAAGGCGGCGCATATGCTCGCTTTCAAGCTGCTCCTGCAGACCGTCTATGACCTCCTCTAAAGGTTCTATTTTTTTGGTCAGAACCGGATCGCACAGAGAGAACGCCTCAAACGTCATGTCCGTTATTTCCTCTATCGCGGACAGCATAACATTTAAATCATGCTTTGCCTTATCCGTAAACGACACCTTAGCGTCCAGCATACGCTCTGTAGATTCGCGGATATTGTCGCAATAGTCGCCGATACGCTCTATATTGGTAACCATATGGAAGTAACCCGCAACGCGCTCGCTGTCGCCCTCGCTTAGCGGAAGCTCCGATACCTGTGTAAGGTATGCGCTGAGGCGGATTTCGTATTTATCAAGCTTGTCCTCGTTCTCTTTGCAGGCGTCGGACAGTGATGCATCCTCTGTCTTAAGCATCTTGCGGCAATACGCAACATTCTCGCGCGCTATGCCGCACATATCAACCATTGCCTTTTTTGCATTTGAAATCGCAATAGGCGGTGTTGAGAAAAACCTTGAATCCAGCAGTCCGAAAGGATTGTCCTCAACATTGCTTTTATCTCTGAGCGTTTTATTGGCAAGCCATATGAGCATCTTTGAAAACGGCAGAAGCAGTATGGTTGTCACCACGTTGAATACCGAATGGAAGATTGAAATGCTTGTCGCGCTCATTGTATCCGACCAGAACGGAATACCGAACAAAAGCTGAACGGCATAAAACGCCAGCATAAACACTATTGTACCTATAATGTTAAAATACAGATGTATCATAGCGGTACGCTTTGCGTTGCGGTTTGCACCGATGCTTGAAAGCAGCGCTGTCACACAGGTACCGATATTCTGTCCCATAATAATCGGAAACGCCGCATTAAACGTAAGCACACCGGTAGACGCAATAGCCTGAAGCATACCAACAGACGCCGCGCTTGACTGAATTATAGCCGTAACGCCTGCGCCGATCAGAACGCCGATCATCGGATTGGAGTCTGTAGCAAACAAATTCTGAAGCATCGGAACCTCTGCAAATACAACATCCATAGACGCTGCCATATACTCCATACCGATAAACAATATACCGAGTCCTATTATAAACTCACCGATAACCTTTTTCTTTTTATTGCTGCAGAACATCAGAATAAATGCACCTATAACAAGTGCAAGCGGTGCAAGCGTCGTAGGCTTTATTATATCAAGATACCATACACCGCCCGGAATATCATTAAGGCTGAGAATCCACGCCGTAATTGTCGTTCCGATATTGGCACCCATGATTATACCGACCGCCTGATTAAGATTAAGGATTCCGGCATTGACAAAACCGACCACCATAACCGTGGTAGCGGAGCTTGACTGTGTAAGCGCCGCAACAGCCGCGCCGAGCAGTACGGATTTAACCAGATTACCGGTTACCTTTTCCATAATCTGCTGCATTTTATTTCCGGCGGCACGTTCCAAACCGGAGCTCATGGTGTTCATACCGAACAGGAACATTCCAAGTCCGCCGAAAAGCTTGATAATCTGCAATACAATGGTCACAAAATACAACTCCCCTCAAAGGAAATAAAAATAGTAGAATTTTACGGCAAATTTCACCTTTTAAATCATACAACAAAATCGCCTGAAAATCAATAGAATTCTGTAAAATTATTTGTTTTCTTCTTTTTTGTACTCAGCGATTACGGCTTTTACGGTTTCCATAGCCGGTCCGCCGATAAGCTTTCTCTGATTTACACAAGTTTCAAGCGATATTGCATCGTATATGTCATCTTCAATCAAAGGCGAAAACGTTTTCATTTCCTCCATGGACAGCGCGTCTATGACGGTGTCATTTTCTATACAATATGCCACCATTCTGCCGACAACGCCGTGCGCGTCACGGAACGGAAGACCGTGCTTTACCAAATAATCCGCAACGTCCGTGGCATTGGTAAAGCCTCCCTTTGCGCCATTTAACATTCTGTCGCGGCGGACAGTCATGGTATCAAGCATTCTGCCGAAAACCGGCAGACACATCTTAACCGTGTCCACTGCGTCAAAAATCTGTTCCTTATCTTCCTGCATATCCTTATTGTAGGCAAGGGGCAAACCCTTCATCATGGTAAGAAGTCCCATAAGCGAGCCGTAAACACGTCCGCTCTTTCCTCTTACCAGCTCCGCAACGTCAGGATTCTTCTTTTGCGGCATTATGCTTGAGCCTGTGCTGTATGCGTCATCAAGCTCTATAAAACCGAACTCGTTTGAGCTCCAGAGGATAATTTCCTCAGAAAAACGGCTGAGATGTGTCATTATCATTGACAGGTCAAAGGCAAGCTCACATACAAAGTCGCGGTCGGATACGCCGTCAAGGCTGTTTTGCGTAACGCCGTCAAAGCCAAGCTGCTCCGCAACAAATTCCCTGTCCAGGGGATATGTCGTGCCGGCAAGCGCACCGCTGCCGAGGGGCATAACATTTATTCTGCCGCGGCAGTCATTAAGCCGCTCTCCGTCACGGCGGAACATCTCATAATACGCCATAATGTGATGCGCCAGTGTAATGGGCTGTGCCTTTTGCAGATGGGTATATCCCGGCATAATGGTGTCAATATTGCGTTCTGCAATGCCGAGCAGAATACCGCGCAGTTCTTTGAGCATTGCGGAAATCTCGTCCGCTTCATGGCGCAGATACATACGCACGTCAAGTGCAACCTGGTCGTTGCGGCTACGTCCGGTATGCAGCTTTTTGCCTGCGTCGCCTATTCTGGAAATCAAAATCGTTTCGATATTCATATGAATATCCTCGGCGTCAATTTCAAATTCCACATTGCCATTTTCAATATCTTCTTTAATCTCGCCGAGAGTTTTTATTATCAGCTCTGAATCCTCTTTGGGGATTATGCCCTGCTTGCCAAGCATTTTTGCATGTGCAATGCTGCCGGCTATGTCCTGGGCATACATGCGCGCGTCAAAGCGTATTGACGAGTTAAAATCATCCACCGCTTTATCTGTCTGTTTGGAGAATCTACCTCCCCATAGTTTCATAAATGCCACCTCCGTTTATTACTATAAAAAAGGCGGCGTTTTTTACGCCGCCTGAATATGTGCCAAAAAGTATGTTCTATTTATCAGCTTTATTAGCCTTCTTCATCATTGCTCTGACCTTGAGGGGCAGACCGAACAGGTTGATAAAGCCCTCCGCATCCTTGTGGCTGTAAAGCTCATGGCTGTCACCAAAGCTTGCAATATCCTCGTTATACAGCGAATACGGTGATGTTGCTCCTGCAGGAGTAACAGCGCCCTTATACAGCTTTAAGCGAACCTCACCGGTAACGGTTTCCTCCATTGAATCAACCATTGCCGACAGAGCCTCTCTCAGCGGAGTAAACCATTTGCCGTCATATACCAGCTCTGCAAACTTGATTGCAGCCTGACGCTTGAACGCCTGTGTATCTCTGTCAAGGCAGAGATATTCAAGCTCCTGAATTGCAGCATACAAAATTGTACCGCCCGGAGTTTCATAAACGCCTCTGGACTTCATACCGACAAGACGGTCTTCAACTATATCAGCTATACCTACGCCGTTTGCGCCGCCGATAGCGTTAAGCTTTTCCACCAGCGGACGGGGATCCATCTTCTCGCCGTCGATAGACACCGGAACACCCTTTTCAAAACCGATTTTTATATAGGTTGGCTTGTCCGGAGCCTTCTCCGGTGATACACTGAGCTTGAGCAAGCTGTCAAGCTGCGGCTCATTAGCCGGATCTTCAAGATCCATACCCTCATGGCTGATGTGCCAGATGTTACGATCTCTGGAATACAAGTCCTTCTTTGTTACCGGAATTTTGATGCCGTGAGCCTCTGCATAGTCAACTGCGTCCTCACGTGATTTAATATCCCAGATTCTCCACGGAGCTATAATTTTGAGGTGCGGAGCCAATGCCTTAACGGTCAACTCAAAACGAACCTGATCGTTGCCCTTTCCTGTTGCGCCGTGGCAGATAGCGACAGCGCCCTCTTTCTCTGCAATCTCAACAAGACGGCGTGCGATAATAGGACGCGCATGAGAGGTTCCCAAAAGGTATTTGCCCTCATACACAGCGCCTGCCTTTAGAGTCGGGATAATATAATCCTCGACATATTCATCTCTCAAATCCTCTATGTAAACCTTGGAGGCGCCGCTGGCTTTAGCTCTTTCTTCCAGCCCGTCAGTTTCCTTTCCCTGACCTACGTCACCGCAGACAGCAATTACATCATAGTCGTAATTTTCGATCAGCCATCGGATTATAATAGAAGTATCCAGACCGCCCGAATAAGCCAATACAACCTTTTCTTTTGCCATTGTAAATTCCTCCAAACTGTGTTATACTCGAATTACAATAAATATTATATAATAGGCTTTTGCTTTTTGCAATAGTCTTTACAGAAAAAATTACATAAACTTTATAATATGACGGAGTAAAAAAATGATTATTTTAGGCATAGATCCCGGCTATGCGATAGTCGGATACGGAATTTTGGAATATAAAGGAAATAAATTTAAGGTTTTAAGCTACGGCGCGGTCACCACCGATGCGTCAATGGATATGTTTGACAGATTTAAGGCGATTTATGATGAACTGAATAAGATTATAGAGGAATATAAGCCTGAATTTATGGCAATAGAGGAACTGTTTTTCAACAGCAACCAAAAAACCGCCATAAATGTTGCACAGGCAAGGGGAGTTATACTTCTTGCCGCAATGAACCACGGGGTACGGATTTTTGAATACACTCCGCTGCAGGTAAAACAGGCGGTTGCCGGATACGGCAGGGCGGACAAGCAGCAGGTTCAGCAGATGGTAAAGCTTTTGCTCGGGCTTGAAAAAGTGCCGAAGCCGGATGACACCGCCGACGCCCTTGCAATCGCAATATGTCACGGACATTCGTACAGACCGGTCAAATATAATATTTAATTTTAAAATATGTTAGATATTTTCGGGCGCCACACGGGGGCGCCCCTACGTAGTGTTGAACATTATATGTCATTTAATTTCGTAGGGGCGGCTGTGTGCATCCGCCCGCACCTGATAAGGCTGGTTTTTCTGCATAGAAAAATCGGAATGGAGCGAAGTCCATTCCGATAACAGCAATACCGCACAATAAGGATACTTGTGCCGCAGGCACTCTCGCAAAAAGGTGGTAGCGCCGTAGGTGCTTTCCTCGCAAAAGGTTGGTAATGAGCCAAAGGCGTTATGAGGGCGCTTGCAACCGAATAGCCGACGCGAATGTGACCTTTTGCGAAAAGGAGGAATGACGAAGCATATGACGATTTTTCAGATATGAAAAATCGGAATGGAGCGAAGTCCATTCCGACGCTGGAGCAGGCAACGGGAGTCGAACCCGCGACGGCGGCTTGGGAAGCCGCAGTTTTACCGCTAAACTATGCCTGCAAAAACGGCTGACTCCCGTCAGCCGCTGGCACCCTCTACGCGAGTCGAACGCGTGACTAGCCCTTAGGAGGGGCTTGTTATATCCACTTAACTAAGAGGGCACAACACTAATTATAATACGCCTTTACGGCGCATTTGTCAAGTGTTACTTTCGGACAGAGCCGCCTCCTTAGGTATGAGTATGGTGTACTCAATATAATCATCGCTTTCCTTTTTATTTGCCTTTGCCTCAATGCCGCTGCGGCGCATCATATCCACTGCCTGGCGGATTGTGTTGTTAAATATCCGCACATCCTTAAACACTCTGCCGCCGTCATGGTTTTTCCGCGCGGCGAGGCGGCTTTCCGCAGACGCTTTGAGCAGCTTGTCCACAAGTTCCTCGGTCTTTGCAACATTAAATCCGCGTTCCGCAATCAGCTTTATGGCCTTTTGCCTTTGACGGTCATCCGGAAGTCTGAGCAGTGCTCTGGCGTGACGCTCTGTCAGATTATTCTCGGCAAGCATACGGCGCACTTTGGGTGACAGCTTTAAAATTCTTATTTTATTTGCTATTGTCGATTGGCTTTTGCCAAGCTTGTCAGCAAGTTCCTCCTGTGTAAGACCGTGCTCGCTTATCAAAGTGCAGAACGCCTCGGCTTCCTCGATATAACTAAGGTTTTCTCTTTGAATATTCTCCACAAGAGCAAGAATAGCGCTGTCGGTTGTGCTTGCCGTCATAACGATTGCCGGTATGTAAGTCATGCCGAGATTTCGGCAGGCAGTAAGCCGCCGCTCTCCTGCAATCAGTTCATAATCAAACGGACCGGTCTGACGCACCGTAACAGGCTGCATCAAGCCGTATTCCATTATAGATATTGATAAGTCCTGAAGTGCAGCCTTGTCAAAGTCACGCCGCGGCTGATGAGGATTCGGCAAAATACTCTTTATTGGTATCATTCTTGATTCTCCGCATCTTGTAAAGTTTCGGCTATGCTCCGGCTCAGCGTTTATCGGCTTGCGCTGAAGTTCTCTTACCGTTCCTTGTCTTTTGTAGTCTAATATCATAATACATCCTCCCTTTGAAATTGGTAAAATTTTCTATTTCTTATATTATAACATAAGAAAATAAAAATGCAAAATATTTCCATCGTTCGATTATGACATAAATCGACCATTGGCAAAGGACAAATTTTTTTCGGGCAGATAATATCTGCCCCTACGGATGGCATATACATTTTGTGCTGTGCAATATCGTAGGGGCAACCCCGTGTGGTTGCCCGCTGTTATTGCAATATCATGTGCGGCAAAAACTTTTGTCTTGCGTAACAAAAAATCTGCGGAGCTTTCCCGCAGATTTTTTGAAGAATAAGGAAAAGTGAAAACGCAGGAAACCGGCTGTTCCAAGCCGCCGAACAACAGCCTAATCAATTACAGCCTAACTATTCTTTCCTGCCGTATTGTGCAAAAGAAAAAACGTGTCTGCCAATATTGGCAAACACGTCATTGTGCAAATTTCTATATATATTATATATTAAAGCTGTCCGTTTGTCAAGAGAAAATCCAAAAAACTTTGGATTATTTCAGCCAATCGGGTAAATTATACTTATGGCTTAAACCTAAAAATTCTATCCCTCTCTTATATTTTTCAATCATATCCGCTCTGTCACAGGAGTATGGATTAAGGTGCAGCCACCCAATATCCTTGAAATGATATGTTTCTTCACTTTCACATTTACAGCCGAATGCCTGCGGAACCTCTATCCCGTTTGTCATAAGCGTTTTAAGCTCAGAAAGATAAATTCCGTATACATCCGCCGGATCACAATTATGGTCAATACATATCCTCGCTGCCATAGCGGCAACCTCTCCGAGCTGACCTAAAGTTCTCATCACTCTCAGTGCAGAAAAAGCCACATGACTTGCACTGACTATTCTTCCGCCGAGAAAAAGATTTTTTATGTCCTTTGCGTATAGGCATCTGTAGGGTATCGGATACGGCTTTTCAATTCCGCGGTGATATGCAAAAGAACGAAAGGGTTCTCCAAAATCCTTCATGTTTTCCGGCTCCGGAAAATGCATATCTATACTCCACGTAATACATGCTGTCGCGTCCTCATTATACACTTTATTTTCTATATCATTTTGCGTCAGAATATAACCGCCCTTAACGCGATAGCTTTCGCGTTTGCCGCCCAAAGGCGAAACCCATTTTAGCTTTGACCTTGCATATTTTGCTTTATTTGCAAAATGATTCTTCTGATACGACCAGTTTGAATATATTGCCCTAAGCCCATAATCACGTATATACTCTGCTTCACTTACCATATTGCGGCAAAATCCCGTTTCCTGTTCCCAATCGCCGTTTTTTACGTCAAGGCAGTTGTCGTCATTAAACGGCATTTTCCAATCCAAATTCGGGAAAGAGCTTTCTGCTTCCTCCTCTGTACTGTACCAGCGTACGGAATGTCCCATAACCATATTTTGTGTCGAATCGGCTGCCAGGCTTTCGCCGAATTCCTCTTTTGACTCTCTGCCGTACATTACCTCTGCACCGCACAGCCGCGACAAAACAGCGTCACCCGTGCAGTCTGAAAACAGCTGTCCATTATACCTTGTTTTTTTACCGGTAACGGTATTTGTTGTTATCAGCGATTTTATATAACCACCGACTGTTTCTGCCGCCGTTACCGCCTCATTAAGCCTTATACTGTATTCACCGTAATCCTTAAAGTTATATGCCTCAAACGCCAAAAGCTTTCTGTCATCCTCATAATACTTCTTTTCAAAAAACTCCGGAGAACCGGCTGCAGGCGCTATTTCTCTCACGATATTTCCGAGTTTTTCATAAGGAGGATTTCCAAAATTTCCTCCCATACAAACGCGCACCTCGCTGCTGTTGCATCCGCCAAGCACACCTCTGTCGTTTATAAGCAAAACCTTTAATCCAAGCCGCATTGCAGATAACGCAGTACAAGTTCCGGCAACCCCACCGCCGGCAACAATCAAATCATAGCTGCCGCCATCGTTTACCTCTTTCCAGTTAAGCCGTTTACGCATAGCGTCAATATCCGCCATATCATTTGACGGTTCTTTCTCTGAATCCGTAATATATATGGCATCACATCTGCCGTTTAAGCCGGTCATATCGCACAGGCGTATTTCGTGTACGCCTTTCTCCAACTCCAGCCTTGCAGCCCTCTGCCATGCCCAGTCTGTTCCGTTCGTCCCCAAAACCTCCGGACATTTCACTCCGTCTACTGCTATTTTAAACCTTCCTGCAGGTTCTTTTATATTCCAGACGGCGGTCCAGTCGCGCGTCAAAGCCCATATGCTGTAGCTTCCGCCTTCCTGAATAACAAAATTCGTATATGCGTCCTCTACAGGCACGCCCATTCCGTGCGCCATAATATAAGAGGAATGTATAACCTCCATTGACTGCTGATCAATCACCCAACCGCCAAGCTTCTTAAAGCTTTCGGCTTCTATAAAAACCTCGTTCATTTTATTCCTCCCACCGGAATTCTTATTTCCCATTTGAAATCGGCTTCCGACATATCCTCAGGATAGATTTCAAGATTCGGAATTCCGTGAATACGCCTGCATCCGCACGATTCAAGCTGTTTAAAGAGAATATCATTATAAAATCCGCTGATTGTTTTATCATCCGCGCCGATGGCATCAAAACACATCCACAATGCAGGGGGAATATATTTTGAATCATATACCGGCTTATCACTGCGCGCGCCTATGGTACATACAACTGAACTGTCACCGTTGTCATATACACTGTATATTCTGCCGCCGCATTGTCCGAGAATTTCTTTATTATTTCTGCTTTCATAAAAGCTGTCCCAGACCGCCTCACAACATTCCGTGTCATCTATGCCGGAAACTCCGGATATTCCGCACACGTAAAACCCGTCATCCCTTATCAATCGGTACCCGGCATCCGTACCGCCGCTGACCATCACATCAAATGACAACCGCGTAAACATATTCAGCGTTCCGCTGCCATTTGCCGCCTCTGTCGGCGAAATACCGTGAAAATCCTTAAACGCCCTTGCAAATGACGATGGAGAATCATAGCCATATTCAGCCGCAAGGCACGTCACGGAGCTTTTTCCTCCTGCCAAATCAGCAGCGGCAAGGGTTAATCTGCGTTTACGTACATATTCTCCTACAGGCACGCCTGCAGCAAACGAGAATATTCGCCGGAACTCATACAATGACACTCCGCACATTTGCGCAAGCTTGTTTAAATCAATGTCCATGCGGATGTTTTCTTCTATATATTCAATTATTGAATTAAGCTTATATATATTATTCATATTTACATTCCTATAAAGGCTGAACCACCTGCGAGGTTCCCCATACCGTCATTTCCTCTACTGTCACACCGCTTGGAACTGTTGCGGCATAGAATATTGCGTCCGCTATGTCATCCGGCTTCAGCGTTTGGTTTTCCTCCGGGATTCCCGCAGCCTTCTGAAACCCTGTACTTGCAGCGGCAGGAATAATGCACGTTGCCCTTATGCCGTATGGCTGAAGTTCTACGTACAAGCCTTTTGTAAAATTAAGCACCCCGGCTTTTGCCGCCGCATATACACTCCAGCCGCCCCAGCAGTGCCGCGCACAAACGGATGAAATATTTATTATTGTTCCGCTTTTTTGTTCTTTCATCATTTGTCCGAAAATGCTTGAACCGTAAATCACACTGTTCAGATTTAATTCTATACTGCTGTCAATATCACTTTGATTCTGGTCGGTTACGTCTGCTATTTTTGTCCCTCCGCCTGCGTTATTTATCAATACATCTATACTTCCGTACTTGTCAGAAAGCTTAATTTTCAAATCAACCCATCCATCATAGTCGCATACGTCTAATACATACCCGTCATCAAATCCGTTATCGCTTACTGCCTTTTCAACCTTTGCGGCATTGCGTGATGCAATTATAACTCTGAATCCGTTTTCCTTAAACTTTTTTGCGGCGGCAAGTCCGTATCCGCTTGTCGCGCCGGTTATCAATACTGTTTTCATATTCTTCAGTCCCCTTTCATGCTCTATTTTATTGTATAAAATAAGATTATGCATTACATTTCTTGCACTTATTTGTATAATAAAAAAGGATGCGAAAACCACATCCTTTCAGATTGTCAAAAAGCAACCGTCTGACAGAACGGGCTGCCACACGAGAGCGCCCATGTGGGGATACTGCAAAATAAATAAACTCTCGGTTACGGAAGTTCAAGCTTGGGCTGCATGCCTTCAGGCACCGAATCCGCAGCTTCTACGAAAACCTTTAAGGTTCTGCCCGGCTTTAGTTCAACAGGCTTTATGCTTACCGTGTATTCCGCACATTCGGGACGCGTTTCAAAGCATTGGCTTGACATACCGCACAGCATACCGCGCTCATAAACGCAGCAGATAATCTTCATTTCGGCTCCGCTGCCTGCCGCGCCGACATTTTTTACGCTTATCTCATTCACGGATTCCTCGCGGTTTATGCTCAAATCCGCTATTGATTTTCCGTTTATCCTTCCCACGCGCCAGTCTGCACACTGCAGCGGTTTTGCAGCCAGCTCCATTATTGCGGTTTCTCCGGGTGCCAGTTCCAAATCTTTGCCATTGTCCAGTTTGGAATTCATCGGCAGAACACTGTCATCTGCAAGCTCGCCGTCATTTATAAAGGAATAGAATTTTCCGTCTGCAAGATTTTTATATATTCCGGAAAACTCCTCCGGCAGCCGTATACTGTTTTCCGACTTATTTCTTATTATTCTGAAATTTCCGTATCCTATATTGACTATACCGCCGTCTGTGCTGACCGGAACCTCGCTTATTGCACCGTAATACAAATTGCTTCTCTGTATTTTGGCAAAAGCATCGCCGTTTTTCAGTGTTACAGCCACATTATCGCTTCCGCTGCCGAATACCAGTGCGGACACACCGCTGCTGTCTGCCCAGGCATAATTAGGAGCGCTTTCTTCAGTCTTTTCGGTATCGTTATCACCAAAAACAGGCATAATCTGCTTTGTCGTCTTATAAAGCTGCATTATAAATCCGTAAAACGCGGTATCCTTTGCCGGTTTTTTGTTGACAAATACCTCCCCCTGCGAAGTATACGCAAGCGGATCAAAATATGCGTCTGTGCCGGTATATGTGCCGTAAATATTCCACGGAATACCGTCATTCACGGTTTTCGCCGCAGCAAGTCTGAGACTTATCACACCTTTGCCCAGAGTACATTCAAGCGGCAAAGGATATGTCACATATACAAATCCGTCCTCCGCCGCGGACATATCTGACTGTATCGACAGGCTTTGCAGCTCTGCGCCCGTATCCGCGTCGGTTATGACAAGCTCTGAGGACGGCAGTTCCGCGCCGTTCAGCTTAAATGTGATGTAATTAAGGTTATCCGGGTCAACTATCTGATTTACAATTACAAAGCCGTCATCCTGCAAGGTTCTGTATGTCAAAAAGCTTCCGTCAATCCAGCGGCTGTGCGCGTCCGCATTTACCGCCTCTGCGCCTGTTGCCTTTTCGGATTCCGCCGAGCCGACATCTGTATAATCCGACACCTCCATTGCGGAAAAATCAGGCTTTTCCGCCGGCATAACGGTTAAAACATAATTCCTCTCAATCCTGTATGCACCGGAGGATATTATAGCCTTTGCGCGGACGGTTCGGCTGTCCTCATACCACTTGGGGCGTATTATGCTGCCGTCACCGGAAATCAAGCCGTTTACCCTCTCGCCGGTTTCGTTATCAAATGCCGACCATTTAAAGAATGCTTTTGTTCCGTCTGCCGCCGTATAATCGCGGGAAAGGTTTTCCTTAATCGCAGACTTATCTGTATTCTCTCCTATAGCAGCAGAGCCTGCCTCTGTCACCGCAACAATCTTGCTGCTGTCGGTTGCACGTATATCAAGCTCCGGAGCGCTTTCATCACCGCCGAGCAGAACTGAGCCGCCGTTTGTTGAAATTTTAAGCGTTACCGTTTCTCCGCCATTATTAAAAATATCGTTTATCTCATTCGTCAGCGTTACACCCCATGCCCCCTCAGCGGCATCAACACTGCCGGCAAGGCTTACGCTGCAGTCATCAAGACTGTCGGTTATACTGCGTTCACCGCAGTCAACCACAGAAACCGAAATCACACTGCCCGCATCAGCGGCTTTTATATAGCCCTTCAGGCGTATATCATACATTGCGCCCTGAATATTGTCACGGTTAAGGCAAAATCTGAGGTATGCGGCATTTCCGTCATCTATGCGGATTGCATCTCCGTCATAGCTTGCATTTACGCCGGCAAGCCAAGCCTTTGTCAAATCAGCCTGATCGGTATCATGTGCGTCACCGGTAACAATCTTCAGGCAAGGACGAAACGCCTTATCCTCATACCGCGCAGATGCAAACACCGCGGCAAGTCCGCCGTTTTGCGAATCAATATGAAAGTCAATCTCATAATTTTTGTTTTTAAGATATTCCTTTACGCGGTCGGTCAGCTCCACCTCTATGACCGAGCCGGTCTTTCTGAAGCCGTCCATCTGAAAATCTGCAAGCTTTTCTTCGTTTGTATCGGACGGTCTGTTCATATATGTTATGCCGCTGTTCCAGTGAGCATCCTGCATAAGCTTAAGCTCTGCCGTATCGGAGGTTTCCGCGCCGGTATACACCACCGCAAGCCTTAATACCGCGCTGCGTATATCCTTAGCCATTACGTCGGCAAGTCCGCTTAAATCAAACCGCATATATGTGTCGTTTTGGCTGCCGGCAAGGTTTACACCGCTGAAAAGCTCTCTGCCGCTCTTATCCGTTTCGCCCGGAACAGCGGAAACAAATGCCTCCTCTGCCGGAGAAAGGCGCAGAAACTCACCCTCGGCGCTGACGGTTTCCGGCTTGGAAATCAAACCAATCGGCACAACGCCCAGAATCATAAGTCCGGCGATAAGCATAACCGCCAGTTTTTTTATTCCGGATAAAAACTTTGCCATAATGTATCATCTCTTTTTAAATACAACTATACATAATATATTATACCACGGGCAAACCGAAAAATAAAGCGAAAATGTAATAAAAACTGCACAAAATTATCAGCAAATTTTTTATTCACTTGGATTTGCTGCTGTCGGGTTGTTTCGGGCGGATGCACAGCCGCCCCTACGGCATCAAACAACACATAATGCATACGCCATCCGTAGGGGCGGATATTATCTGCCCGAAATAAACATTATAATTTAATGATATATTGCTTAACAACGGGCAACCACATGGGGTTGCCCCTACGAAACCAAATGACACATAATGTTCAACACCATGTAGGGGTGCCCCCGTGTGGGCGCCCGAAAATATCGCACATGGCAAAACAGATGACCGCACGGCAGTATCACAAAGCATATACGGATATTACATGACATACGCAGCCGACCACAAAATATTGAACAACATTTTTATATACGAAAAACACAACTATTCTTCGTATCTGTCAAAGGATTTTGCCAGCTTTTTCATATCGTCATATGTGACGGAATCGTCCCACGCAATCATAAATACCTCTTTGTCTTTTCCCACATCATAAAACTTGATGTGCATTTTCTCACAGCTTTCACCGTTTATTTTGTATCTGTTTATCCCTCTGTAGGTACTGTTTGAGAAAATCTCACCCATAATACATTCTTCAACAGTTGCATCTTTATCAAACATCTTGTATGCTCCGCTTGAATCCTTTTCGTTATATACATATCCGGCAAGATGTACGCTGTCCTGCGTAAACTCGGTTATTCCTTCATCCGTGAAATAAATTTCATTACCCCTTGTCTGACATGTCCAACTCTCAGGAATTTTGATATTCCCGACATTTTGTATCTCTATTTCCTTCCATCCTCTATATCTGCCGGCTGATACAAAAACACATACAGCCACTGCCAAGACCACAATCAATCCGAAAATGCAAGC
>CAJLFL010000008.1 GCA_905205855.1 uncultured Eubacteriales bacterium
ATTTACAGACGGCAGAACAGAAAATATTGTAAAGGGAGATGTCCTGTTTATTCCCAAAGGCGATAAATATATAATGGAAATTCCCTCCTGCGGATACAATCCCGTTTATGTTGATTTTGAGTTTGATTCCCAAACAGCCAAAAAACTCAAAAGCCGGAAAATAAGTTTCAGAAACTCCGACAGCATATTAAAGCTCTTTAATAAACTATATGAGATTTGGCTGTTTAAACCAACAGCTTATAAATCTTTGTCTTTAAGCGTTTTATACGAAATATATGCACAGATTATCAGACAAACAAACGAAAGCTACATGCCAAAGAATAAGCTTTTAAAGCTTAAAGAAGCACATGATTATATTTTAAATAACTACAGCAATCCTGAACTGCCGATAAAAGTTCTTGCGGATATATCAAGGATAAGTGAAGGTCACTTCAGAAGGTTATTTAAAACAATATACGGCTGTCCGCCTGTTGAGTATATAAACAATCTGCGAATCAACCACGCAAAGGAACTGCTGTTGTGCAGCGAGCTTTCCGTAACCGATATCGCATATGCGGTTGGCTTCAGTGATGTTTCATATTTCTCCAAAATCTTTAAATCCTCCGGGTTATTAAGTCCCAACAGCTACAGAAAGACATTTAAAAACAAAGTTTAGACATACCTGTCTATATCCTCCATTGTTATCCCCTCGTGCAGAGCAATATTTATGCCGTTTGCAATAACATGAGATATGTCGTCTATAACCGAATCGACCTCCTTAGGTGCCACAATAAGATTGCCGAACATCTCGGAGGTTATATCATATACTGTTTTTTCCGCCTTGTCACTGTCAGGTATTTCTATTCCGCTGCTTTCTTTAAGCTTATCTGCCACACTTTCAATTGCCTCACGCGCTATGGTTGCAGCGTTTACCACTGTCGGGACGCCTATTGCTATCACCGGCACTCCCAAGCCCTCCTCATCTATAGCTTTGCGTTTGTTGCCGATCCCCTCTCCCGGAGTTATACCCGTATCACAAAACTGTACAGTCGTATTTATTCTTTCGACCTTATGAGAGCATAACGCATCTATGGCAATAACCAAATCCGGCTTTATCCTGTCAGTCAAACCCTTTATTATTTCGCCCGTTTCGATTCCAGTCAACCCCAATACTCCGGGCGTAGCAGCGCATACCGGACGTATTCTTTCATCAATTTCCTCCGGTATATATTCTATCAAATGCCGTGTAATCATAAGCGATTTTATCACCTTAGGTCCAAGCGCGTCTGCTGTTATGTTCCTGTTTCCGAGTCCTATAACCAAAACAGAGCTGTTTTTATCAGGCAAAAACCTTTGCACAAGCTTTTTAAGCTCTGCTGCACAGGTTCTGCACATTTCCTCATATATTTTTTGTTCTCCGTAAAATCTTTTCGGCATTTCAACAGTAACATAGCTGCCGATTTTTTTGCCGATACTTTGCTCTCCCTGTTTTGTTTTTACCCTAACGCGCGTAATATAAATATATCCGTTTACATCTTCGGTTTCCATATCTATACCATCAAGTTCGGAGTTTTCTTCTTTAAGAATTTCATGTGCCTCAACGGCTAAATCACAGCGCACGTTTTTTTTCATACATATCACTCCCTTACTGCATATTTTCTGCGTGTTTTTTTATAATTATGTAAAGTTAAAAAATTTTACGGTTTTTTTTAAAAAACTCTTGCATTTTAATTGAAATAGTGATAAAATGTTAAATACTGATGTAAGAAAGCGGAATTATTATGCTTTCACACTGTTTAGGCATACGAGAGTCGAACCCAATGTGGTTTAAATATGTCCCCTGCCGGACAACGGTTAAAAAAATAATGATTTTTTAATTACAGGGTATGTTGTGTTCAACTCTCGTATGCCCAGACAGATAAATCAAGGTTATTGTATGGAGGTGAAATCATGCCTAACATTAAATCTGCAAAAAAGAGAGTTAAAGTTATAAAAACAAAAACTCTACAGAATCAGATGATTAAGTCTCAGCTCAAAACTGCAATTAAAAAGTTTGAGGCCTCTCTTAAAGAGGGTAAGGCAGCTGCCTCTGAAGCTTATAACTTTGTTGTTAAAAAGACTGATCAGGCTGTTGCAAAAGGTATTCTGCACAAAAATACCGCTGCCCGCAGAAAGAGCCAGTATGCAGCTAAACTGAATAAGATTGCGTAAGAGCTTTTCAAGGTTAAATTTCTACGAATATTAAGACACCGCTTTGCTTTCGGTGTCTTTTATTTTTTTTATTTGTATTGCCAATATCTTCTCTTTATGTTATACTTTTATAACGAGGTGATTACTTTGGGACTTGCATTTGTAATATCATTTTTATTTATAATGTGCTTTTATCTGCTCTTTCCATATATAAAACCAAATCAGCTTTCTGAAAACAAACAATTAAAATCCGGTTTTAGTCCGGCAGACAAGCTGTTTTGTATTATTACACTCTTATTCTTTTTAATATGCTGCATTATTGCATACAGCTTTGACGGTTACGCAACGGATATGAGCTGTTGGTCCGCATGGGGAGAGCGTATGTTTACACTCGGCGCAGGCAATTTTTATTCTCCTGATTATTTCTGTGATTATCCGCCGGGATATATATATATTCTCGGTCTTATATCCGGACTTTCAAAAACACTCGGTATTTCCGCAAGCGGAACCGCATTTTTATATAAACTGCCTGCCTTAATTGCGGACGTTGTAATATTCTCCGCGTTATACAAGCTCGGCAAACGCTTTCTTAGTGATGTTACGGCTTTATCCGCTGCAGCTATTTTTTTGATTTCTCCGGTATTCAGACTTGATTCCGCAGTCTGGGGACAGGTTGAATCCGTACTGATTGTACTGCTTTTATATTCGGCAATAAAACTGTATGACAAAAAGTATACCTCCTCTGTTTTATTGTATGTTCTTGCTGTGCTTGTCAAACCACAGGCTTTAATCGCTGCACCCGTATATCTGTTTGCATTGATTGAAACACGTGATGCAAAACAAATTGTTATCTCTGCTGTTTCCGGCTTGGCACTTTTTACTGCACTCATTATGCCGTTTTCACCGGCATGGAATGAATCAAGCGGCTTTTTTGCCTTCATAAACGCACTAAATCCTGTTTGGGTAATAGAGAAATATACCGGAACAATAGCGTCATATCCGTACTTCAGCGTAAATGCTTTTAATCTGTACGGTCTGCTTGGTCTGAATTGGGTTTCGTTTGACTCTGCCGCAGGGAAAGCATTTCTGTCATTTATAAATGCTGCTGTTATAACCATAGCATGCGTGGGCTCTGCATATATATTTTATAAAGTTAAAAACCGCGGCTCTAAAATAGCTTTAAGCTGTTACTTTTTATTTGGCTTTCTTTTTACATTTGCATTTAAAATGCATGAGAGATATATAATTCTTCCGATAGCTTTTCTGCTTTTGGACTTCTTCTTTTCCAAAAACAAAAAAATGCCGCTTCTGTTTGTGCTTTTCAGTACGATAGGATACCTTAACCTGTTTTATATCCTGCAACTTGCCCAAACGACCGGCTCTATGCCCGAATACTATATCACAGCAATTATATCTGCTGCAGAGGTTATTACTTTTCTAATCAGTATTTGGATAATATATAAGGACTATCTCTCGGAAGCAAATACTTTAATAAACAAAAAAGGCGTACAGAAAAAGCAGCCTGCCGCCTATAGCGAGTCACATACGCTCGTACGGCTTGACTACATTCTGCTTGCGGTAATCGTCCTTGTATATTCTGTCATCGCATTTACAAACCTCGGCGATACGAAAGCTCCGCAAAGCTATTATAAGCCTATGTCCGCCAATGACAGCTTTGTAATAGAGCTTGATACTCCCGAAACCATAACCGCGATAGATTATTATTGCGGAATAGGCGATGTAGACTCAAATCCCGGACTTAAACTTGAATACTCCGATAACGGCACCGACTGGAGCGAATCCTCTCAGACAATATGCAGACTTAACGCTGTGTTCCGCTGGGAAACCGATGAAATCACTCCGTTTACGGCAAAGTATTTACGTCTTACACCTCAAAGCGAGGATTATATGCTGTTTGAAGCTGGCTTCAGACTTTCAAACAGTTCTCTTGCAGTTATTAAATCCATAAGCGGAAACAGTGTATCCGATTACTGTGCCGCATTTGATGAACAATTTCTTATTCCGGACGCCTCATCATACAAGAACAGCACCTACTTTGATGAAATATATCATCCGCGGACAGCCTATGAGCATCTGCATCTTATGGAGTATTACGAAACCACCCATCCTCCGCTCGGCAAGCTGATAATGTCAATAGGAATAGCTGTATTCGGAATGACACCCTTCGGTTGGAGATGCATGGGGGTATTGTTCGGCATACTTATGCTGCCTATGCTTTACATTCTGCTTAAAAGACTTTTCGGCAGGACACGCTATTGTGTGATAGGTACGCTTTTATTTGCCTTTGACTTTATGCATTATTCTCTTACACGGTTAGGGACTATAGACTCATATCCGGTATTCTTTACAATATGCATGTACCTGTTTATGTATGACTTCGGCAAACGTGCTTTATCTCTTGCCGGCGGTAATGATGAAAGCTTTAAGGATATGCTTAAAAGCCTGTTTTTATCCGGACTTTCTATGGGACTTGGCTGTGCTTCAAAATGGACTGCTGTATATGCTTCCGTCGGCCTTGCGATTGAATTTATCGTAATAATGTATTTTGTATACAAAAAAACAAAAGACAGCAAATCTGATGACTTTAAAGGCTTTGCACTGAAAATATGTGCTTGGTGCGTACTTTTCTTTGTTATTATTCCGGGAGGAATATACATTCTTTCGTATCTTCCTATAGCCATGACCGGCAAATACGGAAATATCTTTCAGACTATGTGGAACAATCAGCAATATATGCTTAAGTATCATTCCGGACTGCAGGGAACTCACCCCTATTCGTCAAGCTGGTACACATGGCCGTTTGTCTATAAACCAATGTGGGCATATCAGGCTCCGGATGCAGCGCTTGCAAACGGACAAATCGGCTGTATATCCATATTTCAGAATCCCCTGCTCAGCTGGCTCGGGACGGCAGCTTTCTTCTATTCGCTGTATATTGGATTTAAGAAGAAAGATAAACGCGTACTGTTTTTGCTGATAGGGCTTTTGGCGCAATATCTGCCATGGGTATTTGTATCACGATATACACTGCAATACCACTTCTTTGGCACAATGCCTTTCCTTGTATGCTTTGCCGTTTATGCCGCGCAGGAACTTGAAAGCAAAAATCCGCGTTTCAGGATTGTGACAAATTTGACAGTCGCTGCGTGTATAATAATGTTTGTAATGTTCTATCCCGTGCTTACAGGAATCCCTATCTCTAAGGCTTGGGTACAAACCATTCTTGTGTGGTTTAAGACATGGGTATTCTTTATATAGCGTATTAAAACTCCGACGCAGGAAATTGAGTTAACGTTGTTTTTGGAAAAGCAAAGGCTGTTAAAAAGTCAAATGACTTTTTAACAGCCTTTTATCAAAATTTAAAGCTCTTATTTATATATACAAAAACCGTTGCCCGATACAGCTTTTGTATCAACAAAAACTATAAACGCAGCCTTATCAATCTCATTTATGCTTTCTTTAAGTCTGTCAAGCTGGTTTCCGCTGATTGCACAAAGCAGCACATTTTTATCATTATGAGTAAAGCCTCCGCTGCCGTTTAATATCGTTACGCCTCTGCCGAAGCTGTTTAAAATCATTTCTGTAAGTTCATTTCCGGTATCGGATATAATGAATGCAAGCTTTGAATCGTTAAATGCACTGACAACCTTATCTATTGTCATATTTGAAACAATCAGTGCCAAAACTCCAAGCAGCATAAGGTTTACATCATTAAAGGTCTTGAATGAAATCAGAATTATTATACCGTTAATAATCATAAGCAAACCGCCTATAGATACATGCGGAAGCTTATACTGAACTATTCTTCCCAATATATCTGTTCCGCCGGTATTATATCCGCTTATAAACACAAGTCCCGATCCAATGCCATAAAACAAGGCTCCGAATATCGCCGATAAAGCCGCACTGTCTGTTATTGCGCCAAAGTGCGCGGTCAGCTCTGTCATAACCGATATTAACACTGTCCCTATTATTGATTTTATAACAAACTCTTTGCCGAGTATCTTTAAACCAAATAGCAAAAATATCATACTAAAACCAAATATCGAAACTCCGGCAGGGATTTTAAATAAATAATACAGCAGCGTTGCCAAGCCGCCGGCACCGCCCGTCACTACCTTTCCGGGCAAATAAAAATTACTGATTCCCACCGCAGCCAAAAAACAGCCTGCTGTAAGGAATGTTATATCTCTGAATTTTGTCATTTTTAAACCAGACAGTCCGTCTGTCCTCCGTATGTTAAATCTCTTTATATAATTCCGGACGGCGCTCGTTCATATAAATATTATTCGGTACTGAGTATGCCGCAGGAATCGAAAGCCAATACATCTGCTTTTTATCGTTAAGGTCTATCTCAGCTATTGCAGCATCGCCAACCTCATCCGTCTGTGCCAGAATTTCTCCGTCAGGTGCAATTATCTTTGACGGTTTTACTCTGCAATCATTTAAGTTGTGATACTGCGAGCCGGACACCGCCACATATACGCCGTTTTCCATCGCGCGGCTTACATGTCTGAAAGCCGGATCACCAACAGTTGACACAAGCAAAAGTTCCGCTCCTTTAAGAGTCATAATCCTTGCCGTTTCAGGGAAATACATATCCCAGCATATAAGCATGCCCACAAGTCCGAAATCCGTTTCAAAAACAGGCAGTTCCTCTCCCGGAGTAATTCCTTTTTCCCATTCGCCGAATGATATGTGCGTCTTTCTGTACTTACCTGCAATTTCACCGTTTCTGTCAATTAAAAGCGAGGTATTGTATATCCCGTTTTCATCCTTTTCATGGAAGTTCATAACTATATATGTATTATATTGCCGTGCTTTTGCTTTCATAAGGGTGCAATACTCTCCCCCGGTTGTCTGCGCTGTTTCAGTCACAGGAAGTCCGCAGCCCAAATCATTTATAATCTCGCTCATTATAATGACATCAACATTTTGCTTTCCGGCTTTGTCAACAACCGCCTCAATATTCTTCAGCGCTTCTGCGGTAGTTTTCGCTCCCGCAAGCCTTGTTGAGGCAACTCTGACAATTCGTTTTTCTGACGTTTCTGTTTCTTCAAGTTCAGCCTTGCTCCATCTTACATATCCGCTGCCTTTTAAGCCAAGCTCAATGCCGATTTTTACACAGTCTTCGGGAACTTTGAATGTACACTCTTTTACCCCGTGCAAATCGGTCTTGTCTGCATATTTTCTTGCGATACTGCTTCCGTCCTCTTTGTATAACGATACCATAGCATATGCCGCGTTTATATCTTTGCACGCTTCCGACTCACATTTAACCGAAAACTTGTATGTTTTCCCCGGTTCTGTAATACTTTCACAATATTTTAGCCGTGCAAGAGGTATTTTTGTCTTTTTTATCTCCGCATACTTCGCGGTAATATTAAAACTTCCCTCGCCCTCATTCTTCCATTTAGACGTATCAAATCCGTTTAGCATTTCTCTGCCCCCTAATCAAATTTTATCAGCGTCAGATACGGTATTCCGGGATTGATATTACCCGACGCATCATTACAAAGTTCAACCGTTTCGCCTGCCTTATAACTGCGTGTATACATATTTTTAAATGTTCCCACAACAGGATCCATTCCCTCAGCAATACGCTGTGCTTTATAAGCCTCAAAGCTCAGACGCGTATATACCCATTTATCTCCGTTTTCGCAAAACTTAGGCTTAGTACCGGAAAGTATTATTACATTGCAATCGCGGTTCACCTTAAAACTGAACCACGGCACACTTGTCTTGCTGCCTAAATCGTGTGTGACTCGGTCTTCGCCCTCGCCCTCCTGTACCTTTGCCCCGGTAAAAGCTGAAACTATCCACGGCGCCGAACTTAATGTCTGATAAAATGATGCCGCAGGGCCGATAAAATAACAATTCTCTATTCCGGTTCTTTTATCTATGCTTAGTATTTTTCTTTGTGAATTTTCACCGCACAGATTACCGCCTTTGGTAAAGCTAAACAGCTTATATGTTTTGGGGATTTTTGCTTTTGAGTCATATCCCTCCAAAGGCTCTGCTCCTATGTATTCACAATATTGACTGTATGTCATTCCCCCGACAATCTGCTTAAAATCACTTACAGGAGGAATTACCTGCTCATTCTCTGAATGAAATCTTATTGTATATGTCTTTACCGCACCTCCTGCCGATTCAGATGTGACAACCGCCGTGCTTTCGGCATCATCATATCTGACAGTCACATAAGCCGAGCCATCCTCAGGAACTCCTTTAACAACAGGAATTTCCCCATTCCCGTCCAAAGCCACATCATATTCCGATATTTCGGAATCAAACCCGTCTATCATTCTGCCGTCAAGCAGAATCGCCGATAAGTCGGCATTATCGGTTTTCTCAGCCGCGGCTATCAGCGGAGTTATATCTCCTCCGTTTATTACAAACGCCTTATAGCTGTTTGACGATGCTGTGACAAGCTGCGGAGTAGAAATCGTTTCAAATCCGCCGTTATTCAAATATGTATCGGCGGTATTTATTAACCTTCCCCATCTGTTATACTCCGCCAGAACCAGTTTTGCATTACTGCCTGCCCCGTTATAGCAGCCGATGCTTGCATACACACTGCCCCCATTTGCCGCTTTTTCTGTTTCCAAACCATTTTTGTCTTTATAAACAATATTTATATTTGACAAAGATAGCTTTGCATAAGGATAAATATAAACAGGCTCGCTCAAACCGCTTGTCAAGTCCCCTGCGGTCACCCTTACAGAAGCGCTTATCATCGAATCTTTATCTGCGTTGAAGATATATGGCGAGCTTACATTTTTATACTCTGTCCCATTAATAATCAAATCATAGCTTTGATTTGGTTTTTCTGTCCAGCTTATCTCCGCTGTTGATTCATTCTTACGCTTTCCGGTCAAATCTGTCGGTATCAGCTGTTCTGTGTTTATTACAGAATCATAATCCGTCAGAAGCATATAATGTCCTTTTTGCGCCTTCAATCTTATGCTTCCGCCGCCGCTGATAAACCCTTCAATACCAATTTTATCCGAAAGGTTGCGTCCTTTGTCATCCCTCAGTTTTCCTGCCGACAGATTCTTTGTATACGCCGTTCCGCCGCCGACTTCTATATTCATATCATCATCAGACGATATACTCAGCTGCCCTTTACCTACAACAGCAGAAATTGCCCTGTCTGCTTTAAATATACTTTTTCCGCCAAAGCTTAACTCCGTTCCGTTTACAAGCATAATGCTTTTTGTATTATAAATAACCGCCTCTCCCTTAAAGCTTATCCCTCCGGCAGTAATTCCGGAGTTTCCGCCTGTATTTACTATTGCGTGTGTTCCGTCATCGGTGCTTAAAGCAATATATCCGTTTTGATATTCAACATCGACATTTTTTGCGTCATCATCAGTTTTATGCACCTGTATCAAAGCGGCAATTTTGGTTTCCTCAGTCTTTTCTGTTTTAAAATACACCCTGTCCTGCGGCAGCGCATCGTTATATCTGTATGCCGGATTATGTTCAATCCCCGATAAATCCTCAAAATTCCGCATTATTCCGGTATTTGTTATGCTTTGCGGATAAAGGATTTCCAAATCCAGCTTAGCAGAATTGTTTACAACGCTTGCCTTATTTCTGCCATCCAAGCTCAGAGTATTGTACGGAACGTTAAATCCCCATTCAAAGGATGACTGTGTTCCGCTTTTCGCTTTTAAGTTGTCTGTTATTATATATATATCCGGTCTTAAATATATTATATTCCGCTCTGCATTATCAAGACCGAATCGCTCTCCGTCTTTAGTATAATTATAGGCGCGTGTCGCATCACCCGTAACCGTATCAAAATCATGGTGAGTCACAAACAGCTTTGTGTTTCCGTTTGCATTCATATTATCGTCCTGCTGTCCCTTGCCGCCGTCATAGGTAATTGAATTGTGTGCAAGGGTTGTCCGTGTAAATCCGCTGTCATGCGCCGAATGATATGAATCATAATATCCGCTCTTTATTGCAAGGCGTTCTCCGTACGCCTCTATAAAAAAGGTGTTCTGATCGGCATGCATATGATTATACGAGCCGTACTTGCCCGAACGAAAATAGAGTGAGATTCTTTCATCATTTGTTAAAGATGAGTGCATTGCCGTCATTCCCTGGTCAACAAACACGCGGGAGTTAGGCAGCGCTGTTGGTTTTTCGCCTTTTTCGTCCAATACATCCGCAAACAGAATTAAATCAAACAAGCCTCTTTCCGGGTTATCAAGTGTACCTGCCTTATTTCTTGCCCAATATGCCGCTTTGTTTCCGGTAAACTTGCCAAGCTTTGTAAGCCCCATCTTATAAGAAGATCCCGGCTTGGTTTGATTTGACTCGTCCCCGAATGAGCCGTATGAATCCGCCGGCATCATATACATTGCCCAATACGCTTCATTCTGCGCCCATGCCTTTTTATAGCAATCGACATAGCCGCCGATTTTTAAAATATCCATAAACCACTTATCGCGTGTAAAGGCATATGTCCAATATGCTGTTCCCTTTGACCAGCCGCCGTCCTCAAACGACATAGGCGGAAGACTTGGCAAATACAGTTCAAGCATCTGCTCAAAATAACTGTCTATCCCGTCAACATCATGTAAAAGTGCCATACATGCCGTACCATAGTAACCAAAATAGCTCCATATGTGCGAATTATAAGGCTCTTTTCTGAGGGTATCAATATCCGCCTGCAGCCTTACTGAAAACCTTTTGACAAGTGTATCCTTTACCGTTGTCCGCTGCGCCGATGTCATATAATTATACATCCAGTCATACGACATCGAAAGGCGCAAGAGTATCTCATAATACGCCTGATCATGACCTGCAAATGAAGTGGTTGAGGGATTGCTCTTATCCTCCGACGTTCCCCATCCGCAAAGTTCAAGCATGGTCTTTACCGCATAGTCCGCATAATCGGTGTTATCTGTCAGTATATAGCACAGCGCACCAAGCTGACACTGATACCCTTTTTTTGTTGCCGCATTTACCGCAGCAGAAGTCGTCAATGGTTCAGCTTCAGGCTCCTGTTTTATGTATTCATTGCAAAGCCCAAGCATATCGCCTAAAACCTGAACGTTGCTACCTCTCCCTGCAGAGTTTCTAAAATCTCCAATCGTTTCCTGTGTCATCCAGATTCTCGGATGCGTTTTCGGAACACGCTTTGTTATATCCGACATATTCTCCGGCACAACAAACTCAGCCGCATCCGGATCAAGACGAAAGCGCCGCGGAACAGACCACACGCTCGGCGTTGCATTGTTCGGCAGATAATATCTGACCGCCCAGTAATACGTACCTGCCTCAAAGCTTTGTCTGAAGTTATAATAATGATATTTCAGACCGTACGCACTGTATTTAATATTCTTCAAAGCCTCGTCACTGCAGACAATCAAATCATACTTCTCTGCATTTTTAATTGCAGGCCATGTAAAATCCGGCGGATTCTGCATACTTGCATACTTATGAGCCGGCTTAAACGGTGCCTGTGTGCCGACCTGAGCATTTACATCCGTGAAATACGCAGGCAGCGGCGGAACTGTATCCGCCGCTGCCTTTGTGCAAGGCAGTAAAGTCAAAATCATGATTACGCCAATAAGTCTTTTTAATGTCTTCATATTTCTTTAACCTGCCTTGTAAATCAAATTATTCTGTTTTAAGAAACGCAAACCAGTCTACATTCCAGTATGTGTTTGTTTCAGCCGAGCCCATAACGGTAAACTTATGCTTTCCGGCTTCAAGATATGTGTGCGACTTAATTCTTACAACGTCAAAGTCACTTTCGCCGTTTCCGGCATAGCCGCCTGTGTCCGTACAGGTAAATCTGTAAATCGTACCGTTGATTTCTATAAATCTTGTCGGCCACGGCTCCTGCCATGCGGCATATCTTACGCCGAGGTCATAATAACCGCTCTCCGGAATATCAACAGTGTATTCAGCTGTATCTTCAGCCTTATTCATCTGTGAAATACCCGTCATAAACGTTACTCCCTGCGTAAGTCTTGAGGTTCCGGTCAGCTTATCGTAATTCTCTGCCTCCACAACTACCGCCGCCGAATCCTTCATACCCTGATAATCCTCTGAATATTCAACCTCCGGCGCCTCCTGCTTAGCAGATTTAAGCTCGACATAATCGCCGTCATTTGCATATGTAATCGTTATCTCGCCACCGAGCGCATATCCACTGACATTTACATCATCCGATTTTGATACAAGATAATAATATCCGGCATCCATTTTTGCTTTTACCTCAGCGCTCAGATTATAATCAGGGTTGAGCGTTGCCTCTGTCTTATATTCAGTCTTTTGACCGTCTATAATCAGATTCAGACCAAACATTTTTCCGCTCTTTTGTCCGGGTAAGGGCTTGTCGTTGGCAAGCAGCGAATAATGTCCCTTTTGCGCTTTTATGTTAAGGCTGTTTTCAGGCAATGCATTGCTTTCCGCCTCCTCGGCTTCGCCGCCCTCTGCACCTCCGTCACTTTCTTTCGGTTTGTTAAACGCTGCCAAAGCAGTATTGTCATCTACGCTTTCTATTCCGATAAGCGGTGACAGTTCTCTGCCGTTTCTGTCTGTAATCGACTTAATCTCTGATATATACCTGTTGCCTGTGCCTAAGGATATTGTATAATCGTCATTTGACGATACATTTATCATATCCTCGCCTGCGGCAACAGTCACCTGTCTGTCTGACAGAATAAGCTGTTTGCCATCTGCTTTAAGGCTTGTTCCGCCGACCAGCATTATTGAATTATTCTTCTTTACTGCCGCAGTGCCGATAAACTCAAGTTCGTCTGCCTTGATTACCGCGTTTTCATCCGTTGTTGTGCTTACATATGCGGTTGTACCGTCCTCAAACTCAAGGCGGATATAGTTATCGCCGTTTGTGCTCTTTACATACGCTCCGCCTTCATTTGCGGAATGTACATTCATGGTGGTTACCATCTTGGTATCCTTTACACGCTCGGTTTCAAACCATATTCTCTGCTGAGGAGCACGTTTTGCATAGTTTCCGCCCGGTTCAATATTTATAAGATTCGGTCCGGAATAGATATTGCTGTAATATCCCGTTACCTTTTCGGGATACTGTACGCGCACGTCCAGCTTTGACTTTCCGGTATCTCCCGTTACCGCACCGCCTTTTCCGTCATCATGCATTGAAACATTGCTTACACCGTTAAGCCACCACTCAAAGTTAGAGCCGTCATTTGTTGCTGCCTCAAGGTCGTCAACAACTATATAGCTGTCCGGACGCACATAGATTATACTGCGTACAAACTTATTAAGCGCGCCATCATACGCCTTTGTTGCATCACCCACAACCGCATCAAAATCCTTGTAGGTCACAAACATATCGGTATTGCCGTTTGCGTCTATATCATCATCCTTCTGTCCGATTCCGCCGTCAAAGGTTATTGAATTATGTGCAACAGTTGTCCGTGTAAATCCGCTGTCATGCGTCGAATGATATGAATCATACCATCCCGATTTCGCCGCAAGCCTTTCGCCGTGCGACTCTATAAAGAATGAATTTTGATCAGCATGCATATGGTTGTACGAGCCATACGCGCCGGAGCGGAAGTACAATGATGTTCTGTTTTTGTCCATCAAGTCCGAATGCATTGCCGTCATTCCTTGGTCTATAAACACATGTGCCCTCGGATAATCTACAGGTGCCTTCTCCTCCATATTATCCGCATCCACATACAAAATACCCGTATCATACTCGGCTGCGTTTCTGGCTATTGTTCCCACCTGACGCATTGCCCAGATTGCCACAGGGTTATTGGTATATATTCCGCGCGCTCCCATTCCTCCTACATAAGAATTTCCCGGCGGTGTAATATTTGATTCATCACCAAACGAACCGTACGAGCCTGCCGGCATCATATACATTGCAAACAGATATTCATTCTGGAACCACGGCTTCTGATACATGTCAAGATAGCCGCCCTCTCTCAATACTTCAGCAAGTGCCTCGTCACGGCAAAGCGAATAAGTCCAGTACGCCGTTCCCTTTGACCAGCCGCCGTCCTCTTTTGACATTGACACAAAGTTTGCCACATACAGCGGCAAAAACTGCTTGTAATATTCCTCTGCCTCCGGCACCTCATGCATCAGCGCTATACAAGTTATTCCATAGTTTGGCATGTATGACCATGTATGCGAATCATATGGCGAGTTGCGTATTACTTTCAGAGATGAATCTTTAATCACATTAAAACGCTGCACCAGCATGCTTCTTACCTTTTCGCGCTGAGGCTCGGTCATATAGTTATACATCCAGTCGTATACCATTGATGCGCGCTTTATTATCTCAAAAAAGGCCTGATCCTGTATTTCAAATGATGTCGGCCCTTTTACTCCGTCCCATTCTGACACCGCGAGCAAACACTCTACCGCATAGTCGGCATAGCGCGTGTCATCCGTAAAGATATAGCTCAGCGCTGCCTGACTTGCCCTCTGGCAAATCTCACGTCCGCGGGCTACAAATGATTGTGTTTCAGCTCTGTCATTTGGATCATCTGAACTAAATGTGCTTTTTGACGGTACCGGCTCTGCAATCTGCTCCTTTGTCATATTTGACTCGGTATTTTTTATCCACAAATCTATGATTACCTTGCCTGCCTCGGTATTGTACTTTTCTTTAAACTTGCCTATCGTATCCTGTGTAAACCAGATTCTGGGGTGCGACTGCGGAATTGAATCCGCAAGCTCGTTTAAATCCGGAACGGTAAACTCATATGCGTCCGGATCAAGACGGAAGCGTCTTGCCGTTGACCACGGACTTACCTCCTTGCCCTTGTGATAGCGTATTGCCCAGTAGTATGTTCCCGGCTCAAAGGTATAGGGAAAGTTGTAATAATGCCATTCCAGTCCGTATTTGGAATACTTTACATCCGTCAGCTCCTCATCAGAGCATACAATAAGGTCATAGCTTTCCGCTCCGCTTATCATCGGCCATGTAAAGTCCGGTGAATTTTGCATTGAACCGTACTTATGAACCGGCTTGAACGGTGTCTGTGTGCCTATCGGTGTTCCGATTTCCACAAACGCCTTCGGCAGCTCCAATGTCGGCTTTGCCTTCTCCTCTGCCGCATACGCTGCCGGCAGAATGGTAATCAGCATAAGCATTGCAAGTATAAAGCTTGTTAGTCTTTTTGTCATACTATTGCACACCTCCTGTTATATAGAGAGTGTTCTCCCCTGCATTCCATTCAGCAGTATATCCAAGCACCGCAGCCAAAGCGTTAAGCGATACCATATTCTGTCCGTTTTGGTCGGTCACTGCTTTTGAAAGCGTCTTTTTCTCGTTTCCTATGCTTACCTCGGCGCTTCCGGCTGTCAGCGTTATCTGTGCATCACCGAGCGCTGCGCTCATACCGCCGCTGCCGACTATCGGTATCATACTAAAGCTTCTGAATGCGCTTTCGGCCGTAACCATCAAATCTTCGCCGTCAAAGCTTGGCTTTACCGCATAGTACATATACTCGCCGTTTACATTTACATTGATTGTCTTAGGCACCGCACGCATCTGCGGAGTATCGCTTATCGGCGGTTCAATCAAGGTGTCAGGATGCTTAAACGGCGGTCTTACAAAGCCGAGATCTATATCCTTTCCGGCATCCATACGCAGATAATCAAAATACCACTGTCCTGTATAGAAACGGCTGCTTATTACAATATTATCTATTTTATAACCTGAGCCGCCTGCAAGCGGATCAAGATTGCTGTAGGTCACATATCCGGTTCTAAGCTGATCGGATTCATATAAAATTTCTGCCTTGCTTGAATCTACATCGTATATCATACGGATTCTGTACCACTTGCCGGGAACCATTTTTGAATTCATTCCGCCGCCCGGAACATATCCCAGCTGACCGGTATTGCCGTCAACATAGATACGCAGAATCATCGTGCCACCTTGATTAAAGGCAATCTGCAAACCGGCAAAATCCTTTTCTCCGGCTTCTTCAAATTTAAACTTCATATCAAAGCCGATTTTACCGCTTGATACTCCATCAAAGCTGCGGCTAAAGGCCGGACCGCTGTAATCCTGTCCCGGCACCTTATCGTCAATCATCAGCGCGCTCTGCTTGCTGCCGTTCGGTCCTTCGGTTTCTGCCAGACTTATCTTTGAATCTCCATATGGCAGGAATGTAATCTCATTGGTTTCTCCCTTTGAAAAATCATAGCAGAAAATATCATTTGCAGTGGAAATATTACGCGCGGAACCGCCCTTTGCGCGGTTATCGACACGCTCTCTGTATGCATATACGCTGCCGCAGCCGGCTATCATAATTCCGGCAAGCGCCGCGGCAATACACCTGTTTAAAACTCTCAATACAGTCACCTCCTATTTTACTATTACAATAACGCGCGGCGTACCTATGTCTGTCTGAATTATCAGTCTTGTGCAGTCAAGCACCGTATCCTTATAACCCATAATATCATCATATCCGCCTGCCGAAACCTTTTCCTTGTCATCCTTCCATTTACTGTCATAGATTACATAGTGGCAATAGGCGTAGTTTGGTATAATATCGCACATTGAATCCGTTACCGCTGCCATATCGTCCTTGCTCAGCGTTTTGTAAAGCGAGAATCCGTCGGAATACTTCCTCAGCGGATAACCCATCATCAGTGAGAAGCTGCTGTTAAATGCGTCGCTTACAGCGGTAACCTTCATATTATCCGCAATTCTGTAATACAAAACCATTGCGGTCGCATAGCCCTTTTGATTTACGTTATAGCGGATTATATCACCGGCCTTTAAATCGGTCGGTTTTAAGGTCGTCGGCAGCTTCTTTGCCTCCTCGCTTGCCGCTGTTCCTCTGGCAAAGGTGAAGTCCTCCTTGCACAAAATTGAGGCCTCGCCGTTTCTGCCCACTACAACAAGCTTTGTATAATTTGTGCCGTCCTCCCAGTATTTTTCAATCTGCTTTACCACGCTGATATATACAACATCTTCTATTGTTGCCGAGCCGCTGTTGTCATAAACAACATAATCCGCTGCCAGAGCATTGTCGGTTATATAATACGGTCTTGCGGTATAGTACGTACCGCTGGAAAAGCTGTTAAGCTTTACATAATTGTAGTTTTCCGCATCCATATAATCAACCTTGCCGCCCGGTACAGGACAGCCCAGAAATACTGTGGAATTTTTTGCTATAAACTTTCCGCCGAAGATATAACCGCCCTCACGATAACGATAGTTGTCGCTCTCACCTGCATAAAGTGCGTCATCGCTCTCTATAGTGTCGGCAGTCGCCCTTACTCCGTCCTTTGTATAGATTGAATCTATATATGACAGCTCGCCCTTAGCGTTTAAGCGATAGCGTATCGGCTGAGCCGTACAGCTTGCGTCACCTGTCGGATAAATAATGTGTGATGACTTGATAAGACTGTTTAAAACCTTTATATCGCCGTTGTCATAAGTATTGTTGTCAAGTCCGATTCTGTCTGCCGCGGTCAGCTCTGCAAGCTCGCCATCCGCGTTATAAATTCTGAATCTGTACCAGTCATCAAGACTTTTCTCAAGCCTTGTAGCTATCAGATAACCAAAGCTCAGACCGTCCCCGGATTTTATATCGGCAGCATAGCCATAATAATCAAGCCTTAGTATAACGCTGCTTCCGGCTGTAATTTTGCTTTCGCAGTTCTTTTCGCAGTCGTCCGTCAGCTTGTACTCAGTACCGTTTACGGTAATTCTCTGTGCGCCGTCCTTTTTGACTATCTTCTCAATCGTGCCGCTTACGGTATCGTTTGAAACATAAATCTTCATATATCCCTGGTCTGCATCTGACTGATAATCAAATACGGACAGGATACTGCCGGACGCTATATCCGCAATCGTTATCTCCTTACCCTCTTTATCATAAATAACGGTATACGGATAATTTGCCGTTGTGTCTACATCAATGTACTTCTTGTTATCATATGCATCATATACACGCTTATTGTTTGCGCTTGATGCGCTTACGACAAAATCGGTGTACGCATCAACAAAGATAACATCAACCGTATTATCGCCGTCATTGTCAAGCAGGCGTATCTTACCCTGCTTATCCTTTATCAACGACTTGTCAAACGCAGCTCCCGTTGCCGTGCCGTTATAGATAACAGGTGACAGCGTGCTATAGCTCTTTGACTTGGTTTTATAGTTCTCGTCATAATACTCAAATGTTCCGTTGCCTATGCTCTTTACATCATCTATTGCCGCCTCTGTGATATAATTGTCGGCTGACTTCTTTATCCATATAAGCGAATTTCTTGCCGCGCCCTTATCATACTTATAAAAAGCGTCAACAGAGAATCCGAGATAATCTATGGTTTCAATATCGTTTACATAAACAGATATACCGTCTATTGTCATATAATACGGATTGGTAGTATTTTTACCCTTTAAGGCAGACAGGTCTACCGCCTCAACCACGCCTTTTTGATGAACAATTCCAAAAACGTCAAAGGCAAGCGTATAGCCATCCTCTTTTTTATACTCGCCGTCGTCGCCGTACTTTATCTGACGCATCATATCGGTATCAAGAGCATTGGCGCAAAGCTGTGCTGCCGCACCGGTGCTTACACTCTCATCTGTGTTCCCGGTATTGTCAAAAAGGTTAAGATTTCCTGCTGCAAGCATATAACCTGTCGGAAAGCCTCCCTTTTCCTCTGCAAGGTACTGGTATCCCAAAACGCGGACAAGCATTGCCGCCGCCTCCTGCTTGGTAATGCTTCTGTCAGGCTCAAACCAGTTTCCGCCCTTGCTGACGATTCCGACATTTGCAAGGGTGTGTATATATCCGGAATAATCCTCTGCCGAGGAATCCTCAGGCGGCTCAACATCCAAAAACATTCCGCTGCCGCCCTCTGCCGGAGTATATCCGCCGATAAGGCATATCAGCTTTGCAAAATCCTTTCTGGCAATCGGCGCGGTCAAATCCGCCCCGTCAAGCCAGTCTGCCCCAAGAGCAGTAAGATATTCTGCCGCATCTGCGCCGATTACCTCCGCACCTTTATTATCTGCGGCAGCCTCTGCAGCTTCTGTATTTTCCTCCGCTGCCGCAGCCGGCATTACTGCCACCGAAGTAATCATTGCAAACGCTAAAAACAAATACAATAATTTTCGCATCGTCACTACTCCTTATTAAGCATAAATTCGTATATCATCTTTGCCGCCTCTGCGCGGGTGCAGGTGTTTGACGGATCAAAGGTATTATCATCCCTGCCGTTTATGATTCCTGCCGCCTTCAAGGCATAAACCGCGTCCTTTGCATAATCGGCTATGTCACTGTCATCCGCAAATGCTTCGCCGCGGCTTACGACCGGCTTGCCTGCAAGACGATAAAGTATTGCTGCCGCATCCTGGCGCGTTACCGCCTCGCCCGTACCGAACATAGTATCGGAAACACCGTTGATAATACCACCCTTGACTGCTGCGGCAATATATTTGCTGTACCACGCATCCGCCTCAACGTCTTCAAATGCGGTTTCTGTGCCGTCTATCTCCAGTCCTGCGGCAAGCACTGCCATTTTGGCAAACTGCTCGCGCGTTACGTTTCCGTCCGGATCAAACATGTTTCTGCCTATACCGTTTACAATCTCTTTCTTTACCAAAGCCTTGATACTTTCAACCGCCCACGGAACACTGTCCAAATCGGAAAATGAACCGTCTGTTGTCTGCGGTGCCTCTGTCTTTGTATCTCCGCTTATTGTGCCGCCCCCGACACTCGTTCCTGTACTTGTACCGCCTTTATAGCCGCCGCTGCCGATTCCGCCTGTGCCTCCGGTTGTTCCGCCGCCCTTGCTGCCGCCCGAAAGTGAGGTTATAGCGGCATTGACCGCCTTTTTAAACTCATCAATCGTGTTATATCCGGCAGAAAGACTGTCCGTCACCTTATCCGGGTTGCTTAAAGCGTTATAGCTTGTCATATTTATGCCCATATACGCGCCGTGCTTGCTTATCAGCCTTGTATAATCGCCCCAGCTGCCAGGATTTTGTATAACCGCAAGGCACACGCTGTCCTTAAAAAGCTTTTGCAGCTGCTCGTCTGTATATATACTGCTGCCGATAATCAGCTTTGCAAATGCACTCTTTTGCGTATCGGACAGGGTATCTTTATATGTCGCGATAAAGTCGGCGTCAAGCTTAAACTCCTCTGCATAATCTATCGGATTTAAAATACCCTCGCTGAAAGCTGTCAGCTTTGCGGCATATTCAAGCTTTGCCACAAAGTCGGACGGCTGCATAGCAGCAAGTTCTTTTGTATTCTTTAATACCTCGTACACTGTTTTGTCAAATCCGTCCGCGCTTACCTTAAATATAACGCTGTCCGCCTTTATTACCAAAAGTCTTGCATTTTTGCTGTCGGCAGCTTTGATGTCCAGTATCTCTGCCAAGCCTGCGGCTGTCGCGTCCTTACCGCTTAAATATTCCGCAGCGGCTTTTATAAGGTCGGTTTTGTTTTCAAGGCTTGCATAATAAAAGCTTTGTACCGACGGATTTTTCGCATCGGCGGAGGTCGTTATGATTATTGTATAATCTCCCGGCTGATTGTCCGACATACTGATTTCCGCTTTGTACGCGCCATCTGAGGCGGTAAGCGCCGGCATATATGCCGCAAGCATATCGGCGTCGATTATCTCTGTTATGCTTTTTGCACTGTAATCCGTATCGTCACCCTCAGGATTCGGCTTTATAACGGTTATGCTTACAGCCGTACCATAGGCTGCACCGTCTGTCGTGCCGGAAATCGTCATTATTCCGGAATTGTCATCCACGCTGATGTCAGCCGCCTCTGCAAAGGAGCTTACCGAGAGCATAGCGCATACAATCAGCATAGCGATTATAAATTTTATTTTTGTCATATTATACT
>CAJLFL010000009.1 GCA_905205855.1 uncultured Eubacteriales bacterium
ACGGCTATCTTGATGACAAAAAGACAGCGGTGAAGTTTTTAAACACCGTACAGGACGAGGCAGACAAGATGACTGCATTGGTACAAAATCTTTTGATACTGTCAAGATTTGATATGCAAAAGGTAGAAAACCGCAAGGAGTTGTTTTCAATAGACGAGCTTTTACGGCGTCTGGAAAGCACCTTTGCACTTGAAGCGGAGCAAAAGGGACTCACGCTTGAATACAACCGCACCACCGCTCTGCCGGAAATATACGCCGACCAGTATCAGATAGAACGGGCAATAAAAAATATCATATCAAATTCGATAAAGTATTGCTCCAAGGGTGATAAAATCAAGATATTTGCCGGAAATCTGTATAATAACGTATATATTAAAATAGAGGACACCGGAAAGGGTATCCCCAAAAATGACCTTGAACATGTATTTGAGCGATTTTATCGCGTAGACAAGGCGCGCAGCCGCGAAAAAGGCGGCACCGGACTTGGACTTCCGATAGCGAAGGAAATTATCGAAAGTCATGGCGGAACAATTCAGATAGAAAGCGAATTTGGCAGCTTTACGAGAGTTACCATAAACCTACCCGTCAGCAGCGAAGAATAAAAAAAACCAACCCCCAAATGATTGCATCATTTGGGGGTTTCATAATATCTTATTACAATATCATTGAGTCGGAGCTTTTTTTGGCAGCCTCCTCTTTATTATAATACGGAATCTCATCCAGACGGCGGAACTCATATCCCTGACCTTTAAGATACTCTAACACTGACGGCAATGCTTCTGCCGTGCTCTTTTTTGCTGCGGCATCATGCATCAAAACAACTATATTGTCTGCGCCGGAGGTTGTTTTTATTCTTTCTAAAAGCTGTGCAGGGGTGCGGTTTCCGCCCTCTGCGTCACCGTTTAGGCAGTTCCAGTCGGCATAGTAATAACCCTTTTGTTTAAGCAAAACCTTATATTGCTGCTTCTCTGCCGCATGGTCACCGGCGTTATAGCTGCCGCCGGGAAACCTTATCAGTTTAAACGGTTCCTCGCCGGTTACCTCTCTTATCAAATCAAAGGTCTTGTCTATCTCAGCCGAAAAGCTGTCGGCTGTGGCATACAGCGCCTTGTAATCATGGCTGTAGCTGTGGTTTGCCAAAAGATGCCCCTCGTCATATACACGCTTTGCAAGGTCTTTGTTTGCCTCTATCATCTTTCCCATCATAAAGAAAGTAGCCTTTGCATCATAGTTCTTTAAAGTTTCAAGAATACTCACGGTGACTGCGCCGCTTGGTCCGTCATCAAACGTAAGATAACATATTTTTCCGTTTCCGCCCTGTGCGTTTTCTGCTATCTTAACCAAGTCATTCTGCTCTGACGCCGGAGGAATATCCGGTGCAGGTCTTGCAGTCTTTTGCGGCTGCTGAACATCAGCGGAAGCTGCCGTGTTATCCGGCTCTGCCTTTTTTGAGGTCAATCCCTTTACTGCAAATATAACAGCAATTACCGCCACCGCGCAAATCAAAACCATCCCCGGCTTTGTTATATGCGGAATATTAAAACGGCGGCTCTGCTTGCTGCCTTTGACCTTTTTCTGCATTATTCTACTCATCCTTTCGATTCAGTGTTATCGGGTATTATACGCAAACTCATTTTGCCGCTATATAATATTATTTCGTAAAATACTGTAAGATATAGGACTGTAAAAACTATACAGTCCTATACGATATTATATTCTTTATCTTTGATAAAGAGAACGCTTATCTATAACTCTTACTGCCTTTCCCTCGCTTCTGGCAATGCTTTTCGGTTCTACCAGTTTTACTCTTGCCTTAAGTCCGAGAATGGTCATCAGATTACTCTCAACCTTGCGCGCTATACTTTCAAGCGAGCTTATACGGTCGGTAAAGAATTCCTCCGAAACCTCTACCAAAACATCAAGGCTGTCCTTGTTATCCTTTCTGTCAACAATAAGCTGATAATGCGGCTGGGTTTCCTCCATGCTCATCAGGACTTCCTCTATCTGTGACGGGAACACATTAACACCTCTGATAATCAGCATATCGTCACAGCGTCCCATCGGCTTGCTCATACGGACAAAGGTTCTGCCGCAGGAGCATTGTTCATAGTTCAATGAGGTTATATCACGCGTGCGATACCTTATAATCGGAAATGCCTCCTTTGTGATTGCAGTAAATACAAGCTCTCCTATACTGCCCTGGGGCAAAACCTCTCCGGTATCAGGATCAATAATCTCCGGTATAAAATGATCTTCGTTTATGTGCATACCGTTCTGACAGCAGCAGTCATACGAAACCCCCGGTCCCATTACCTCGCTGAGTCCGTAAATATCATACGCCTTTATTCCAAGCTTTTCTTCAAGCTCCTTACGCATCTGCGGTGTCCACGGCTCTGCACCGAAGGCTCCGCCCTCCAGCTTCAGGTCGTCCTTTGTATAACCCATTTCATTTAAGGTTTCTACCAAAGACAGGGCATAAGACGGTGTGCAGGCAAGGAAGGTACTGCCAAAGTCCTTCATTATCTGAATCTGACGGCGTGAGTTTCCGCTTGATACCGGAATTGAACGCGCGCCTATTCTGAGAGCGCCGTAATGCGCGCCGAAACCGCCCGTAAACAATCCAAAGCCGTATGCGGTATGTACAACCGATTTTTTTGTAACGCCGTACGCTGTCAAAGCGCGTGCAGTAATCTCCGACCAGATACCTAAATCGTGATTATTCATGCCGACAACGGTCTGTTTGCCGGTTGTTCCGGAGGAAGCGTGTATTTCCGTTACCTCATCCATCGGCATTGCAAAATATCCGTAAGGAAAGTTATCCCTTAAATCCTGTTTTGTTACAAACGGAAGCTTCGACAGATCATCAACAGACTTTATATCACCCGGTTCAAGACCTATGGCATCCATTTTTGCACGGTACGGCGCAACATTTTTATATACGCGCTCCACTGTATCGCGCAGATGCTCGCCCTGCCATTTTCTGAGTTCTTCACGGGGCATTGTTTCAAATTTTTCATTCCAAATTGCCATAATACGCCACTCTTTCCTTTGCAATGTATAACTATATTATTTTACAATTATTTTACCGTTTTGTCAACACATTGCGGTGTTTTTCGTCATATTTAAAACACAAAAAAGCGACGCCCGTTTGCACGCCGCCCGAAATGCCATGCACAATATTCATTTGCAATTTACAATATTCGTATATGTTTTGCAATATGCAATACCTTATGCGGGCGGATAGCATATGCGGATACACAGCCGCCCCTACGACATATTGAACAACATTTTTGCATATGAAAGACAAAACGGACAACCACACGGGGTTGCCCCTACGAAATCAAATGATACATAATGTTCAACACCACGTAGGGGCGCCCCCGTGTGGGCGCCCGAAAAGGTATCGCACATGGCAAAGCAGGTGACCGCACGGCGGTATTACAAAATATAAATGATATATAATATTATACGCTATCTCGTAGGGGCAAATACCATCTGCCCCCGGAAATATCACATATGAAAATGTTTAATCACCAACAAAGCTTGAATGAAGGATCTATAATTCTCATCAATGCTTCTGCATAATAATAGTCACCCCAAATATTGCACTCGTCAACGCCGTTACCCTGCGGCTTTCCGTAAACAGCGTGCAGAAGTATTCCGTTTGAATTACAGTTCTTTGCGGTATAGTTCTCTGTCAGCGACCTCATTATTGCGCTTACGGCGTTTTTATAAACGCCTGTATATTCGCAGGTTATAAGGCTGTTAAGCTCCAACATTCCGCAAGCCGCTATTGCTGCTGCGGAGGAATCTCTTTCCTCTCCGCTTCCGTCACCGAAAATCAAATCCCAATACGGAACATAATCCCCGGGCAGGCGGTTTAAGAAGAAGTTTGTCAGCTTTTGTGCAATCTCGGTATACACCGGATTTTTGGTGTATGCGTATGCAATGGGGAATCCCGATACGCCCCATGCCTGACCGCGCGCCCACGCGGAATCATCCGAATATCCCTGTGCGGTAACGCCCTTCAGCGGTGCGCCTGTGTTTATATCAAAATAGAACGTATGATATGTAGAGGAATCCTCTCTTATCACATTATTTGCCGAGGTATTGGCGTGCTTTATTGCGATTTCGCGGTACTTATCATCACCGGTTACCTCGCTTGCCCAAAACAGAAGCGGTATATTGTTCATGCAGTCGATTATCAGTCTGTACGACTCCGCCTCATCAAGCGGTCCCCAAGCCTGTATAAATTCGCCTTTTTCGTGATATCTTGAAATCAGGTTATCCGCCGCCATGATTGCCGCGTCCTTCATATCCTTATCAAGCGTCAGCTTATAACCCTCAACGCACGACGGAGAATACAAAAAACCCATATCATGATGATCTACGGCATAATGCTCCTCGATTCTCTTTTTAAAACTTTTACACTGCAGTTCCGCCGCTTTTTTAAACTCCTCGTCACCGGTATACTGATAGCAAAGCCACAGAATACCCGTCCAGAAGCCTGTTGTCCAGCCTATGTTTTCGGTTGCTGGATAAATCAGGTTTTTGCTTGCCGCCGCCGGAAACTTATCTGTAAATTCCGAAAGTCCCTCTCTCGCTTTAAGAACAACAAAATCCATTGCCTTTTTTGCTTCCTCAACGGTAAACGGCGCCATGTTTTCAAAACGCTCCTTATTTTTTATTCCTTCATCTCTGATTATCATTTTAAAATCCTTCTTTTACACTTTACGGCTCATACCAGAATATTTTATCATTTCCTATAAGGCGGCTTATGCCCTCCATGTAATAATAATCGCCGTATATAAGTCCGACATTTATGTTCTGTCCGGCCGGGAAATGACCTGTACCCTCTCTCAAGATACACTGATCAGCAGAATTGTCAAGGTTTGAATAATTGTCTGTCAGTGATTTTAAGATTTTATATGCCGCGTCACGGTAAAACGGCTTTTCGTTATCCGGAACAAATTTTGCAAGTTCCAAAAGTCCGCAGGCTCCGCAAGCGGCAGCCGATGTATCTCTTGGGGTTTCCGGTGTGCGCTCAACGCGGAAATCCCAGTATGCGACATGATCCTCCGGCAGATTTGCTATATAAAAGTTTGCAGCCCTTTTTGCCGCCTCCAAAAATTCGGGGTTTTTGGTATATCTGTAGCTGAGCGGAAGTCCGTATACCGCCCATGACGCTCCGCGTGACCATGCGGAATCCGGAGCCGCTCCCTGACCACCCAGAGATTCTATCAGCTCGCCTGTTTCCGGATTAAATGAAAGGATATGGTTTACAGAACCGTCGGGGCGTACAAAGTGTCTTGCAACGGTTTCGGCATGAGCCTCTGCAATATGGCGGTATCTCGGATTATCCGTTATACAGCTTGCCCAATAGAGCAGCGGTATGTTCATTGTGCAGTCTACGATTGCCCATCCCGGCTGTGAATTCCATGCCTGTATAAACTTTCCTTTAAGATTAAATCTTGATGCCAGTATTGACGCCGCCTTAATGCAGCGCAGCTTTGATTCTTCGTCACCTGTTAAACGAAAATCCGCGCCTGCCGAAAGCAGCCATAAAAAGCCGGCATCATGGTCTACGGAATAAAACCGGTCAAGTACAACATCCATTTTCTTTTCTATATCCGCCGCGTCCTTTGCATACTCCTCTTTTCCGGTCTGCTGATAACCCAGCCACAAAAGTCCCGGCCAAAAACCGTTTGTCCACCACTGTATACTTTCTGTCATATCATCATACTTACCGTCGCGGCAAACATGCGGAATCTTATTTCCTATTTCCGAGTGCATTTGCTCCAATTTGTTTAAAATTCGTTTCATGGTTTCTTCTGCCCATGCCTGATACATAATCTTTAACCTCCATTTTATTTAGAATTTGGTTATTTTAAGTATAAAATAGCTTTACAAAAATGTAAATATAGCATATAATGAATTTATAATATATTATTATAAATTCAGGTGATATTATGAATTCATGTCCCGAAAAAATATACAGACTTTATACCGATCCAATCTATGTTCACAACAGAATTGCAACGCCGGACTGGAAAATTGTAAGCCACCGATTAGGCTCGCACAACCTTGTTTACGTTTATGGCGGATCCGGAATATTTGATAACGGCGCAGGTAAAAAACCGGTAAAGAACGGTGATTTAATTTATTTTGCTCCGGGAAATTTTCAGTATATGACCACCGACACCTCTACACCGATACGGTTTTATACAGTCAACTTTCTGGCTGCCGCTCCGCAGTTTGCGGATAACTGCTGGAGCATAGCCCCTGCCGAGTTTGGCTTTCCGTTTGTAAGCACTCTTGAGGACGAAGCCGTACGCCGACGCTTTATACTGCTGTTTGAAAGGCTGCATCATCTTTTTCCGCTGACCGACACGGTAAGAAAAAGCCGTCACCGCGAAACTCTGACCGAACTGTTGGCGCTTGCCGAGCTGTGTACGGATAATAAGAATGATAAAAGTATCAGCTACAGCGTCCGCGGTAAAATAAACAAATCCGTACATTATATGGCAGACCATTATAAGGAACATCTTTCGCTTGCATCTCTTGCGGAGGAGGCGGATTTAAGTACCTCATATTTTTCTGCCGCCTTTCGTGAGATTACGGGAAAGCCGCCTATAGATTATCTTATACACTTTAGAGTATTTAAAGCAAAACAATTTTTAAGCGACGGCTTATCCGTAACTGCCGCAGCCGAGGCGGCAGGTTTTTCTGACATATACTACTTCAGCAACGTGTTTAAACGGCTTGAAGGCATATCACCCAAAAAATTTAAAACTAATCTGCAAAAGGAACAGTCACAGGCATGAAACAAATAGAAGCGCTAAACATAGAGAAAAAGTTTTATCTTAAAAATAAAAAAGTCAAAACCGCACTCAGCAATATCAGCTTTGGTATTGAAAAGGGCGAAGCAGTTGCGCTTATCGGCAAAAACGGCTCCGGCAAGTCAACTCTGCTTAAAATTCTCTGCGGCGTTACCGCTCCCACCGAAGGCAGCGTCCGCATAAACGGCACAGCTGCGGCTCTGCTGGAGCTTGGAGCGGGCTTTCAGCCGGAATATACCGGAATAGAAAACATATACTTAAACGGGGCAATTAACGGACTTTCCAAAAAAGAGATACGGGCAAAACTGCCCGAAATCCTTGATTTTGCACAAATAGGCGATTATGCATATCAGCCGGTACGGGCATATTCCGACGGAATGTTTATCCGTCTTGCATTTTCCGCCGCAGTATGCGCCGATCCCGATATTCTTATAGTTGACGAGGCGCTGGCTGTCGGCGACTTTATGTTTCAGAGCAAGTGCTATAAAAAAATAAACGAGCTTAAATGCCGCGGCACAACCCTGATTTATGTGACGCATGACGTTGATTCGGCACGTCGGCTGTGCAGCCGTGCAATCTGGCTGGATGAAGGAAAACTCCGGCTGGACGATGAGATTTCAACAGTGACCTCTGCCTATATGGAATCCGCGGTATGCGGCAGCGGCAGCAACGCAAACAAAGGTATGCTTAACAGATACGGCACGCACATCGGCTCTGTCCGCGCAGTTACCTGTCCGTCAGTCTGGGAGCTTGGCAAACAGGTAACGATAAAACTTGATATTGATATTCCGAAACATGCAGACCTTAAGTACACCTCTGCGGCGGTTTCGGTAAAAAACAAAGAAGGTCTTGACCTGCTTGTCCTACGCAGCAAGCCGTTTTGCCAATACAAAAACGTAAAATCGGTTGAGTTTTGCTTTAGAAGTCCGCTCTGCCGCGGAAAATACTTTTTGACGGCGGCTCTTGAAAACACTCAAAGCACGCCTATAGGATATTATGACTATTGCGAGGGAATTAACGCCATAGAGGCAATTGACAGGGACGGAAGCTTTGGACTTATAAGTGTACCGTCGGAGGTGAGGTTTATTGAAGAATAAAAAAGCCAACATAACGCTTTTATCTGCCGCGGATATAAAAAACGGCGGCTTTATTGCCTCTGTGCGGCGCGGTCTTAACGAACTGAGAAGTCTTAAACGGCGCAAAATTATCTCTGCTCCGCTGCCGCCTATGCCTGAACGGATTAAGCTGTCGGTTATAATCTGCACCCTCGGCAAATCACATATTCTCTGTGATTCGCTGAAAGCAGTGCTGAACCAGACTGCGGCAGCGGACAGCTATGAGGTTATATGTGTTCTGAACGGAAACGCTGCCGAACCCGATAAGCTGCCGCACGGCGTAAGATACATAACCGAGCCGCGGTGCGGACTTTCATATGCGCGCAACACCGGTGCAGCGGCAGCAAAAGGGGAAATTCTTCTTTATATAGATGATGACGCAGTGGCAGACAGCAAACTTATCGAAAGCATAACAGGTTCCTTTATGCTTCATAAAAATACCGCCGTTATAGGCGGACAAATATATCTTGACGTTCCCGTTCCGCGTCCTAAAATATTACTTTCGGGCAGGGAGGGATTGTGGACTTCATACACCGTTCCGTATAAAGCTTATCGCGAGGTACACGAGCAATACTCTTTTCCGTACGGTGCATGCTTTGCCATCCGCAAAAACGCTCTTGACGAGCTTGGCAGTTTTCCGCTAAGTTATGGCAGAGTCGGCGAAAACTATGCCGGCGGCGAGGAAACCGCACTGTGCTTTATGGCGCTTAAACGCGGCTGGAAGGTCGGAATAGAACCGTCTGCCATTGTTACACACCGTGTTGCACCGGAAAGGTTCTGCCGCCGCCATGTGAAAAACACAATAAAATCGGGGATTTTTACAACCTATCGTTTAATAAAGGACGGCTATGCCAACTACACCTGGGACGCAAGATACCTAAGCGAGAGGGTAAAAATCTGTAATATTGAATTGGAAAAGCTAAAGCGTGACGGCAAAAGAATTGAATACTTTTACAAAAAATGTGAAAGCGACGCCTTTGCCGAGCTTTTAAAAAAGGAGGCAGAAAATGAAGCTTATAAATCTATTTAAAAAATTCTCCGCTTTATATCTGCCGTCCTCCAAAATACATGTTGATTGCGTAAAAGGTCTTGTTTCGGTCGTTTTGCCGGTCTTTAACGGAGAAAAATATATTACCGAGGCTATTGAATCGGTCATTATGCAAAGCTATAAAAATTGGGAGCTTATAATTATTGATGACGGCTCTTGTGACGGCTCTTTAAATATTGCGTTGGCTTATGCAAAGTCGGATAAAAGAATAAAGGTGTTTCATCAAGAAAATCAAAAGCTGCCGCGGGCGCTGAACAACGGTTTCAGCCGTGCCAAAGGTGAGTATTATACATGGATAAGCGCGGACAACCGTATGCTGTGCGGCTGTCTGAGTATAATGATATCAGAGCTTAAAGCGCATCAAACCGCCGACATGGTATACGGAAATATGTATCTGATAGACAAAGCGGGCGAAAGACTTACGCATCACGGCTGGTTTGAGCTTCCGCCCGGAAGTGGAAACGTTATTCTGCCGAGGTCTGCACACCTGCTTAACACTGTTGCCAACAACACAATAGGCGCGGCATTTATGTACCGCGCCTCAGCTGACGTTATTCTGGGGGGATATTCCCCGGATATGTTTTTATTGGAGGACTATGATTATTTTATGCGGATGAACAGTCTGTTTCACATAAAACATATAAAAACAAACAAGCCTGTCTACGCGTACCGCTTTCACGACGGTTCGCTGACCTCAAAGGATGAGGAGCTTGGCATAACGGCATCACGTCCGCAGCTTATGGAGCTTGACAAAAAAAGACGGCGGCTGTATAACAGACCTCTGTACTTTTCCGCCAACCGTCCTCTTCCGTTTGGCAATCATATCTTTAAACGCTTCGGATTATACAAAAGCGACAACGGTGATTTCAGTCTTGATGATTATAATATCAATACAGACCGCGGCGGATACAGCGTGTATTACAGACAAAGGCTTTTATGCCGTCTTAAATCCGCAGCCGACACTGTACGTTTTATACGCCTGCACACAGTCTGCAATATAGCCAAAGGGCTGTAATCCTACAGCCCTTTTAACTCTGTTATTTTGCAAGATAATTGTATATCATTATTGCTGCGTCTGCGCGCGTCAGCGCACTGTTTGGATTAAAGCAGCCGTTTTCGTCACCGCCGACTATATTCAATCCCTTTGCAATCGCAACATAACCCTTCATATCATCCGTTATTGCAAAGTCATCCGCAAAGCCTGTTGTGAATATTCCTTTAAGCTCTGCTATACGGCTGTAGCCCAAAGCACGTACAATATATTCCGCTCCGTTTTGGCGTTCCGCCGCGGAATCAAGGTCAACGGATTCATCCTTTAAGATTCCCCAGCGTCTTGAAACTTTTGCAATGCTGTCAACGGTATCATAATACGGGATATATCCTGTTTTAAGACCGGAAACAAACGCCAGCAGCTCCTTTATTGTTATTACGTCATCCGGACGGAATTTGGTATCGCCCTCATTAAGTCTTAAAACTCCGCTTTCAATCAGCTTGTTTATTTTATCCTCTGCATAGTGTCCGGAAACATCCTCCGGATAAACCGTTTTATCCTCTCCCGGAGTATATTCTGTGCCGTCATAGCTGAGAATTATGCCTGTCTTTGCGTCTATTACCGACGGAAGTTCTGTGCTCAGGCTGTATACCAAGCCAATCTGCGGAACCGTTTTGCTCTCGCCTTGCTGCTTGGCATAGGTAAGCTCCATACCTGTCTTTTCAAGCAGTATTTCCGCTGCCTTTTCAGCTGAGATTATTCCGTCCGCACTCTCAAATTCGATATCCTTATCCCAGTATTTACTGTAGCTTCTTACCATACCGGTATTGTTGTCAACCGTTATAAATACATTGTTTTCCTCAAACTTTATATCATTTTCGTATCTTACAAAATTGATATAATAGTTCTGTTTGCGGTTTTCCTTATTCTCCGGCTCCTCAAGCTTGATTTTTTCGCCGCAGAGGCTATATTTGTCCGCAAATTCCCGTGCTGATTTCAATGCGGTTTCATAATCAATTTTGCTGTCCTTATCCTCTCTGTCCGGATAAGATGTCATGTCATAGCTGTAAAAGCTTAAAAGCTCACCGGTCAGTGCATTAAGGCATATATCATAGTTTATATCCTTTCCGATATATCTCAGCTCTGCTGTATAGTCCGGCTTTTCCTCCGAGTCATTGCTTCTGAATATTCTGTCGCGGCTGTAGCTGAGCGACTTAAACTCTGCGGATTTTATTCCCGTGTTTTCCAGTCCCTCCGCTATGGAGCGCAGCTTTGATTTTGGCAAAAGTCCCTCAACATCATTAAGATTCTCAATCTCCGCGTCGGTCAAACCTCTGTCCGCTGCCGACTCCATTGCGGCTTCGTTCTTTTCTGCCCCTCCGCCGCTGTAAGCGTAGCTGCCGTAATACGAAAATTCCTTAAATTCTTCGCCGTTTTGAGCGTCAATTCTGTATGACGTATTCTTTGGCATATACACCGGAATCGCCTTGTCGGTATCCGCATTGCGGATATATTTTAATTCCATAGGACTGTTTTCAAGAAACAGCTTGCCGGCATCCTCAGCCGAAATCACCTTATCCGCCGCCGGAACAGCGTCGGCATATGTCCAGTCTGCATACATATTTATTACTTCGCCGCTGTTTATGTCCACGGTAACATTTACGCCGTTGCCGCAAAAATCCAGACCGTTTACGTATCTGTCAAATCTGACGCGTCCGTTTCTTTCAAATACTCCGCAGGCGTATGCCGAGATCTTATCCTCCGGCAGTTCTGCCATCCATCCCGGATTGACATTGCTCAGCCAGTTTATTGCACTTTTCTTGATTTCCTCCTCGGAAAGCGCACCAAACCCCGGCTCTGCCTCGTCCCAATCAAAGCTTTTGCTGTATGAGGTTATATCCCCCTTATCGTTTACGGTAACGGATATATCCTTTTGAACGGTATATTCCTCATAAGGGGTACTCCAATAAAGGTTATACTCGGTTTGATTATCGTCCGTGCGTGTATCCGAATTAAATTCGGTATATTCCTCCGGAACGGAAATCCGCTCCTTTATCGACAGAATTGACTTTTCCAGCCCGGTGTTGTCCGCCGCAAAAGCCGAAACAGAAAACATTGCCGTCAGCATGGTAAGTACAAGAACCAGTGATAGATTTCTTTTCATAATTAACCCTCCTTAGGTATACGAAAGCCGAAATAAAACAGTCTGAGTTCCGGTTTGACAGACGGATTTTCGTCTTCGGCTTCATTAAAATATTTGATAATCCGCCAGAATTACCTGCATTTTTGACTTGCACAGCCAAAAACGTCTTTCTGTAAGTAATACCCATAAGTCCGTCAAAAGGTTGCATATATTTTTAACTTTATTAAATTTTAACATATTTTTCTATAAAGCTTTGTGGATTTCTTATATATTCCTCTGTGTCACCATTGCTCATCTCAGCAAGGATTCCCTCTCTCAGTCCGTATCGGCATACGATAAGCCGCGGCGAAGTTATCATCCGCATAATTACCGCCGGCGGCAAAAGTCCGTGACATATTGTGTCCGCTCTGCCCTTTTCTATGCCGAGTTTCTCTCTTTCCTGCGGGGTTTTGTCTTCAAGACTGCCAAGCAGCGTATTCAGCCGGTCTGCCGGTATTTCATATCCGTGAATTTCTCCGTTCGTTTTGCCGTCCGTTAAAAGCATATCTGTCCTTGCGGCTGCACACACGCTGCCCCCAAGTCCGACAACCGGAATTCTGCCGATATTATCGGAAAGCTCTGCCTCTTTAAGCTTTTCCTCTATCATTCTTTCGGCATCCCTGTAATCATTGCCGAAATTCTCATAAAGACTGACCGCACCGACCGGAATACTTACTTTTGCAAGCTGTCTGCGCTCTTTTACCAAAATAAGCTCTGTACTGCCGCCGCCGGTATCGGTTATAAGACAATCCGACACCTGCGGCAGACCGTCCATTGCCCCTTTAAAGTCAAATAACGCCTCTGTTTCACCCGAAATCACATTTATGGCAATGCCTGTACGTTTTTCAACTTCCCTGCAAAATTCCGCCGAATTCTGCGCCTTTCTGACCGCGGCGGTTGCCACGGCGAGGACGGACGTCCCGTCTGCTTTTGCCTCTGCCGCAAAGTCCGACAATACCTCCGTTGTTCTTTTCATAGCGGCTTTTTGCAGAAAGCCGCTTTCGCTCATTCCCTCGCTCAGTCTTGTCATTATTCTTCTGCGCGAGGTATATTCAAATCCCTTTTCCCTTGTATACTTCAAAACAAACATCCTTGCGGAATTTGAACCGAGATCTATCAATGCAAGTTTCATTATACCGCTCCTTTTACATATCAAACATACCAATCTGACTGCTCTCCGGCAGACTTTTTAAAACTCCGTTCTTTTCCAAGACCTCTATTACGGCTTTGTTTGCGCCGGAACGGTTTTTAAGATCCTCCTGCGAGATAAACTCGCCTTGAGCTGCCGCCTCGGCTATTGATTCCGCTGCGGCGTCGCCTACGCCCGGAAAGGCATTAAGCGGCGGCAGAATTTTGCCGTCAATCTTGCGAAACTTTTTTGCGTGGGATTTATACAAATCCACAGGAAGAAACTCAATTCCGCGCTCATACATCTCCTGGCAGATTTCAAGAATCGTATACAAATCCTTTTCATTTGCGGTCTTATCCTTGCCTTTAAGACTGATTTTACGCATTTCCTCTCTTACCTTTTCGACACCCTTTGTCATGATTGTCGCGTCAAACAAATCGGCGCGCACGGTGAAATACGCTATATAAAAATCTACCGGATAATTGACTTTAAAATACGCTATTCTGAAAGCCATCATGACATATGCCGCGGCGTGCGCCTTAGGGAACATATATTTTATCTTTTTACACGATTCAAGATACCATCCCGGAATAGACGGCTGTGCCTTTATTGCCTCCTCATATTCGGGCAGCATTCCCTCCTTGGCGGCTCTGCCTTTTCTGACAAACTCCATTATCTTAAACGCCATTCCCGGCTCTAAGCCATGCTGAATCAAATATATCATAATATCATCACGCAGTCCGATAACCTCCGACAGCGTTGCCTTTTTTGCCTTGATAAGCTCCTGAGCGTTGCCAAGCCATACATCCGTACCGTGTGACAGACCTGATATAATAAGCAGCTCAACAAAGGTTGTCGGCTTTGTTTCGACCAACATTCCGCGTACAAAGGAGGTGCCGAATTCCGGTATTCCGAGAGTTCCTACCTCACTGCCTATCTGATCGGGCTTTACACCCAGCGCCTCTGTGCCGGAAAACAGACTCATTGTCTTTTTATCGTCAAGCGGTATCTGCATTGCGTCAAGTCCGGTCAAATCCTCCAGCATACGTATTGTAGAAGGATCATCATGACCTAGAATATCCAGTTTCAGCAGGTTGTCATGTATAGAATGAAAGTCAAAGTGCGTGGTAATAATATCCGAATCCTTTTTTTCAGCCGGATGCTGAATCGGACAGAAGTCATGTATATCCATTGTCTTGGGGCAGACTATAATTCCGCCCGGGTGCTGACCTGTTGTACGCTTTACGTCTATCATCCCTTTTGAAACTCTGATAAGCTCTGCCTCCGGCGCGTCAATTCCCTTTGCCTCATAATACTTTTTGGCAAACATTATTGCTGTTTTTTCTGCTATTGTGCCGATTGTTCCGGCTTTGAATACATAACCCTCGCCGAACAGCTCTCCTACATATTTATGCGCCGTTGCCTGGTACTCGCCGGAGAAGTTAAGGTCTATATCAGGCACCTTATCCCCCTTAAAGCCCAAAAAGGTTTCAAACGGTATGGTAAGTCCGTCCTTGCGCATCTTTGTACCACATTCCGGACACAGCTTATCCGGCATATCCGGTCCCGCTGCATATTCGCCGTTTTCGAAAAACTCACTGTGCTTACAGTTCTCGTTGGGGCAGACGTAGTGCGGACAAAGCGCGTTTACCTCGGTTATATCCGACAAAAACGCCGCAAAGGACGAGCCGACACTTCCCCGCGAGCCTACCATGTATCCAGCCTCGTTTGACTTTTTAACCAGCTTATGCGCTATCATATACATTACGGAATATCCGTATTTTACTATACAGTCAAGTTCCTTATCCATTCGCTCCTGTACCACCCTCGGCAGTACATCACCGTAAATCTTATGCGCCTTTTTATGGCACATATCCACCAAATCCTGTTCGCAGTTTTCGATTGACGGCGGATATGAGCCGTCCTTGACCGGCTGTATCAGCTCTACCATATCAGCTATTTTATTTGTGTTGGTTATTACTACCTCTTTCGCCTTTTCCTCGCCAAGGTACGAAAACTCCTCCAGCATCTCATCTGTTGTCCGCAGATACAGCGGTGCCTGCTCGTCTGCATCATCAAAGCCCTGTCCGCCCATTAAAACACGGCGGTAAACCTCATCCTCAGGATCCATAAAATGCACATCACAGGTCGCAACGGTCGGCAGTCCGAGCCTGTCCCCAAGCTCTACTATCTTGCGGTTATAATCCCTTAATGCTTCGTCATCCGCCGCCGTGCCGTTTCTTACCATAAATCTGTTGTTGCCTATCGGCTGTATCTCAAGATAGTCATAAAATGATGCTATACTGTTTAAATCCGCCTCCGGCTTGTGCTCCGCCACCGCTCTGAATAACTCTCCCGCCTCACATGCAGAGCCTATTATAAGTCCTTCTCTGTGCTTTTCTATTACGCTTTTCGGCATTATCGGCTTGCGGTAAAAATACTTCAGATTGGACGCCGATATCAGCTTATATAAGTTTTTAAGTCCCACATAATCTTTTGCAAGGATGATTATATGATACTTCTGGTTCTTTATAAGCTCCGGCTTGGTATCTATGTTTATCTCGCCCGTTTCACGGTTTCTCTCTTTGATAATCTGCATAAACTTCAGAAAAATCTCCGCAGTAGCCTCTGCATCATCAACCGCTCTGTGATGGTTTTCAAGCGAAACATCAAGACGCTTTGCCACAGCGTCAAGCGTATGCTTTGCGTTTTCCGGAAAAAGCTCACGCGACAGCCGCAGTGTATCAACGATTTTATTATTAAACTTCAAACCGCAGCGCGCAGACTTCTGGCGTATAAAGCCGGTGTCAAAACCGGCATTGTGTGCCACAACAACACAGTCGGTGCAAAAGTCCAAAAACTTTGGCAATACCTCCTCTATTGAGGGCATATCAGCTACCATTTCATCCGTGATACCGGTAAGCTCTGTTATACGCGGCGGTATCGGCCGTCCCGGATTTATCAGCTGAGAAAATCTGTCTGTTATTCTTCCGTTTTCTATCTTTACCGCACCGATTTCGGTAATCTCATCCGCTGCGGCTTTAAGACCTGTTGTTTCTATATCAAACACCACATATGACGCCTCTGCGCCGATAGCCGCAAGGCGGCTTGCCGCCGAGTCCATATCGTTTATAAGATACCCCTCTACTCCGTAAATCACCTTAAAATCAGGATTTGTGCTCTTTCTTACACCGGACGCCGCCTTGTGTGCGTCCGGAAAAGCCTGTGCCACGCCGTGATCGGTAACGGCAACAGCCTTATGCCCCCACTTTGCGACACGCTTTATCAAATCCCCTGCAGAAGTAACAGCGTCCATTGCGCTCATTTTGGTATGCATATGCAGTTCTACGCGCTTTTCCTCAGCATTATCCATACGGATTGGCTTGGGCGGCAGAACTTCAGCAGCCAGAACCTTAAAAAGCGGCTTTCTTGCATAATCGTCCATGTCATAATCACCTCTGAGGCGCAGCAGCGTTCCCGGTGAAACCTCTTTAAGCGCACGCTTTAATCTTTCCTCAGATGAGAATATTTTGCAAAAGCATCCCCATTTATCATCCCCGAAGTTAAACTCTATAATCGTGTTATAACTGTTGTTTCTGCCCTTTACGTTTCTTGAATCAACTGTCAGAACCTCTCCCTCTATCACACAGCTGTTCATTCCCTCTGTCAAATCTATTATGGGCATTGGGGTATCGGTTATGGGTTTGCCGAAAAGCAAAGGCGAATCCGCCGCCTTTTCGTAAGCAGGCTGTTCTCTGCGTACCTCCGCAGCAGCAGCCGCCGCAAGTTCTTTTTGCCGCTTTTCTCTTTCCTCCATATATTCTTCCGTATTGAACTTTTCAAAGCTTAAATCTATATCAACGTTTAAGTCAAGTTCCTTTGCCGCCGTGTTTTTTATGTAATCCTCAAAGTGTCTTTGTATAAGCAGCTCCTTTCCGCCGCGGATTCCGTCTATTTTAAGGCATCCGCCGCTGTACCGGGCGTTTGCGGTGCTTAAACATATCCGACACGCGGTATTCTCATACAAAAACATATTTATCAGACCTTTGAAATACTCATATGTCGGCTTTAAGCCGCTGTATATTACATAAATCGTCAGATCCAGAAGATTGTATATTTTCTTTACTGCTTCCTTGTATTTAAAAAGCTCAAATCTGTCGATAAATTCTGAGGATTTCAGCTTTACTTCCGCACGGTTCTCTTCAATATACAGCTTGCATCCTTCAAGGCTGGTCTTTTCCAAAAGCTTTGCAAAAGCCTCGGTCACGCTTACCTTGTCAAACAGCTCTAATATTCCCATGCTCATTATATCATTCTCCTTATCTCGTCCATCAGAGCGTCTACAATTTCATTTTCCGGCAGTTTTTTAATTATCTCGCCTTTTTTAAACAATACCGCACAGCCATCGCCGCCGGCAATTCCTATATCGGCGTCCTTTGCCTCACCCGGACCATTTACAACACATCCCATAACAGCAACTTTAAGCTTTCCTTTAAGCTTTTCGGTTTCCTCGGTCACTCTGTTTGCAATAGATATTAAATCAATCTTTGTTCTGCCGCAGGTAGGACACGAAACCACCTGAATACTGTCGGGCTCCATATCAAGCGCGCGCAGAATAAGCCGTGCCGCCTCAACCTCTTTAACGGGATCTCCGGTAAGCGAAACGCGGATTGTATCACCTATTCCGTCCGCCAAAAGCGAGCCTATCCCTATAGCAGACTTGACTATTCCGGATTTAACCGTTCCTGCCTCGGTCACGCCGAGGTGAAGCGGATAATTAAAGCTCTCATGTGCAAGACGATAAGCCGCTATAGTGATACGCACATCAGATGACTTCATTGAAAGCACTATATCGTCAAAGTCATAACGATTCAGTATATCAATATGTCTTTTTGCGCTTTCAACCATAGCCATTGCAAGATTTCCGCCGCATTTTTCCAAAAGACCTTTTTCAAGCGAACCTCCGTTTACGCCTATACGAATCGGGATTCCCTTTGCCTTTGCCGCCTTTGCAACCGCAGCAGCGCGGTCCTCGCCGCCGATGTTGCCCGGATTTATACGAATCTTGCTTATTCCGCGCTCTATGCACATAAGCGCAAGGCGATAGTCAAAGTGTATATCCGCAACCAAAGGCACAGACACCGCACCGACTATTTTATCGACATTTTCTGCGGTTTCCCTGTCCGGTACGGCAAACCTGACTATGTCACAGCCTGCCTCCGCCAGACGGTTTATCTGCTCTGTCACCGCCGCCGTATTATGCGCAGGTATATTTGTCATTGACTGAACGGCAATTCTGCTTCCGCCGCCTATTGTTATATTTCCGATTTTTACTGTTTTGGTTTTCATTTTCATTCTCCCGGAATTTTATATCTGTATAAAGTATATCACAACGTGATTTTTACTACAAGAGGTTATTTAATTATTTTTATTATACTGTACAGACTGAACATTTTTCGGTACATCTTTACACAAATAAATATTTATGGTATCATATCAGGGACGGATTAACATTAGTATAAACACAGACGACTGCACGGTAATATTGCAAATCTTACACAGATATTGCACATTATATACACCGTCCGTAGGGGCAGATATTATCTGCCCGCATAAATATTGACAACCCATATATATCTGAAGGAGGATAATCATGAAAAAATATATACTTGCAAGCAAAAACAAACACAAAGCAGAGGAAATAAAAGAAATCCTCGGCGAGGGCTTTGAAATAATAACACAAACAGAAGCCGGAGCGGGGAACATAGAGGTAATCGAGGACGGCGCAACCTTTGAGGAAAACGCCGCAAAAAAGGCGGAGCAAATAATGAAGGCACTGAATATGCCTGTTATTGCTGATGACAGCGGTTTGTGCGTTGATTATTTAAACGGTGCGCCGGGAGTCCACACAGCAAGATTTGCAGGCGAACACGCAACGGATGAGGAAAATATAGCAAAGCTGTTGTCTGAACTTCACGATGTTCCGCCGGAAAAACGCGGTGCAAGGTTTGTCTGCGTTATTGCTTTGGCAGAGCCGGGGAAAAAGACACAGTTCTTCCGCGGCGAAAGCATGGGCAGAATTGCAGCAGAAAAATCCGGAAACGGCGGCTTTGGATACGATCCGATTTTTTATAAAGAGGAATATAAAGCGACTATGGCAGAGCTGACCGCAGAGGAAAAGAATAAAATCAGCCACCGCGGCGCGGCGCTCAGAGCCTTCCGCAATGCAATAATAAAATAAAACTGCGGAAAAACCGCAGTTTTCAGACTGTCGAAAAAGTAAGTTTTCAGCAGGATATTGCTATGAATAAATTACCCAAAGCCCATATTCCGCTTTCCAATCCACAGCAGCAATGAAGCAATATCTTGCCGAAAACAGCATAAACCCGCAGTTTTATTTTACTCCTTCAACAATTTTCTTTATTTCCTCTTTGGCTATGCCGTTTTGGCTGTATACAGAATACGCTTCTTCCTCATCCTGCCACACAGCCGTATTGGCGCTTGTTCCGTCACCCTTTACCGTAACCTCACGTCCGCCGATATCCTCGGTTTTGACATCTTGGTATACATTATAATCTCCGCTGATATCTTCGCTGCATTTTTCGGTACGATAGTATATGGTATCCTCCTTGCTTGTATATATTATCTGCACCATGGTGTCAAACATAAGCGCTGTTTCATCCACGGCATATCCGTCGGGCATATATGACGGCGTTTTTATTTTATAGCCAAGCTTTTTTTCTATATCGGCTATGCTAAGCTCCTCAAGCGGGTTTCCGCCAATGCTTCCTCCGCCGTCCGGCGGTGTCTGTTCAAGTTCATCATCCGAAGGATCATTATTTTCGGCTGCCGGCGGCCTGCTTTGAAGCATATCATCCGGATTATCCTCAGGTATATTGCCGTCATTGGGCATTAGTGAGGTATCACCGTTTTGCGTCGGCTCGTTCGTTGCTGCCGGGGGGACAGGCGCTTTTGCCGAAGCTTCAGGGTTACTTTTTACAGATGCCCTGCCGGCAGCCATAGAATCCTCTTTTTTGCTGTCAATGTCGGGCTGTATGGAACTATCATTGATGTTATTATTACTGTCGTCAATACTTTTGTCTTTATTGTCATCAGTAAAGGGATGTTCTGTTTCAGAAGGCGCCGGTACCGTTATATCATTTCCCGGAGTCAGTCCGGTATCATACAGCTCACCTCCGGCAAAAGCGGCAATCAGCGCCAGTGCAATACAAGCGGCAAGGCTCATTGCATGCCCGAAAGGAAATCGTTTAATCTTTTTTTGATTCTCATTGTCCGGTTTTTCTGCCGCCGCAGCCATAATTTTTTTCTTCATCTCATCGGAGAGAGTGATTTTATCCATTGCTGTTTTATATTTATTACTCAAAATCATACTCCTCCTTTAATATTTCCTTCAGCTTTCCTCTTGCCCTGTGCAAATCTGATCTTACCACCGTTTCGGTTCTGTCGGTAATCCTTGCTATCTCAGGCGTTGTATATCCCTCATAATAGTACATATATACTGCAATTCTGTATTTGTCCGGCAGTGACATAACCGCCTTTAAAACCTCCGAATCGGTATTGTATTTGTCATACACAGGGGCTTCGGCTATTTCATCAATAGAGCATTTGTTTCTGTTCCAAAAAAGCTTTAGCTTGTTTTTGCAAATATTTATAATAAGCTCAATGAGGAGTACCGCAAAGCTGCCACGGATGCAAACACCTATGCC
>CAJLFL010000010.1 GCA_905205855.1 uncultured Eubacteriales bacterium
AAGAAAACGGAAAAGCGACAGTGCATAAAATAAACGAATATAAAACACGTCTGAATGACGTAGAAGGGGAAAAATACTCCAGTATACCAAAGCCCTGTGAAACAGCAGTGGTGCAGATTGACATAAATAAAACAGCACTGTATATGTATTTGTTAAATCTGCCTGTCATGGCTGCAAGCTTCAGCATAGGGATTTCACTGTTCCATAGTGCGTCAAAGTGCATTGATTGAACCGCCCATATGGTAAGTATAAGTATACCGAGAACAAAACCGCCGAGTACTGAAGCAATACGCAGTCCTTTGTATGAAATCCCTTTTTGCAGCGGTACAAGCACTGTCGGCGCGGATATAGTATTATAGCTTACGTAACATATTGCGGAAACAGCAGTGCCGCGTGTGATACCTTTTAATGAAAACGCATCTGCACTGCCAAACATAGCAGCAGAAAAGCATATATAAATTATTCCGAAAATCATGCAGGGAACAAGAATCATGTTTACGGCAATTATGCCTCTTAAATCAAATGAGAGAACGGCAAAGCATATTATAAACATCAACAGAACTCCGGCGACCGGCGGCAGCATAAAGCCTTGCGTCAGCAGAGCGCCGCTCCCTGAGAGCATCGTAAAAAATCCGCAGAAAAGATATAAAAACATAAGCAGCTGAACAGTCGCTGCAGCTTTCCCGGCAACAAGACTGAGATATTCATTAAATGTTGAGATACCGTAATTATAACAGCGGTTAAGAATAATATAGCAGACGGCAATAAGCAAAAATGTTGCAAGAACTATTCCGCCGTGATATGTATTGGACGGAAAGTTAAAATACTGCATAATTTCGCGTCCGGAGGCGAAGCCCGCGCCGATTACAAGACCAATATACACAAATGCAAGATAAATTCCCTGTTTCATATTTTTTCATTCCTTTCATTATAATATATTAAGCTTTTTTGCAAATAATTCTTTCGGATAATCCGAACTTCGATTTCTGTATGCCTAAGGAAAGTCTTTCCTGTATTTCATCAAGCTTCTTTGCATATATTAAAAGAGAAAGAATGGAGGGGAAATATGCCTCATAAATTATTATTTACATTAACTGTTATATTGACCGCAGTATGCTGCCTGAGGGTTTGTGCGGTGAGTGCCTTATCGGCGCAGTCGGCGGTTGTTATTGAAAAGGATTCCAAAAGAGTTTTATATAACAAGGATTCTCAGCACAGACTTCCGATTGCAAGCACAACAAAAATTATGACGGCTATAGTTGCACTGGAAAACGAGGATTTATCGGCACAAATTGAAATATCTCCGGCAGCAGCTGCAACGGAGGGCTCAAGCATGTATCTTGAAGCCAGAGAAAAGATGACACTTGAAGAACTTTTATACGGACTGATGCTGTCCTCCGGTAATGATGCTGCCGTTGCCATAGCGGAACATTTCGGCGGCAGTGAAAGCTTTGCCGCATTGATGAACAAGAAGGCGGAGGAGTTGGGGATAGATAATACGCATTTTACAAATCCGAACGGACTGCCGGATGATGAGCATTATTCATCTGCCTATGATATGGCTGAAATAACAGCGTATGCGCTGAATAATCCTAAGTTTGCAGAGATTGTTTCGACAAAAACAAAAAAGATAGAGGGTGACGGAAAAGCTTATCCGAGAACTCTGACAAATCACAACAAGCTGCTGTCAATGTGCAGCGGATGTATAGGCGTAAAGACAGGCTTTACAAAGGCGGCGGGCAGATGTTTGGTTTCGGCTGCTCAAAGAGATGGAATGACTCTTATATGTGTTACTCTGAATGCACCGGATGACTGGAATGATCATTGCGGTCTTTATGACAGTCTGTTTAAAAAATACAAGCTGAAAAATGTGCTGTCGCAGGAAGAAATACTTGGCGGAATAGATGTAAGTGATGCCGAACCAAGCGTAATTCCGTTTGCGGCAAGTCACGATTTTAAATACCCGCTTGCCGACGGAGAGGATTGTTCTGTTTCGGCAGAACTTTCAAAACCGCTTAAAGCACCGGTAAAAGCAGGCGCGGAATGCGGTATGATAACAATTCGGCTTGGTGAAAGTGAGATATGTAAAATTCCTGCGGCGGTATGCGGCGATGCAAAGAAAAAACCGGTTCTTGATAAAGCGCGTAAGAATTTTATATACAGCTTTAGCAGACTTTGCAGAAGCTGGATCATGCTTTTACAGAGCTGACAAATTATACAAAATGCACAAAAAAACTCTTGAATAAAGCTGAACGGACTGTTTATGTATCAGTAAAAATTGTATTGCAATCCATTAAAATTTAGGGTATAATAAAAACCGTATGGGCTAATTTACCATACGGTTTTTCTATAGTAGTTATATAAAAGTTATATTAAAGCGAAAGGGGCTGAGGCTGCTGTGATGCGCCTGCAAAAATTTCTGGCAAGCTGCTCGGTGGCGTCACGCCGCGGAGCGGAGGCTTTGATTAAACAGGGAAGAATAAAGGTGAACGGCGAAAGCGTTACCGAGATGGGGGTTAAAATTGATGAGGAAAACGATATAGTCGAATTTGACGGAAAGCGCGTGAAGCCTGACAGTAAGATGATTTATGTTTTGCTTAACAAGCCGGTCGGTTTTGTCACTACGGTGTCCGATGACAAGGGCAGAGATACCGTGATGGAGCTTGTTTCGGATATTCCTGTCAGGATTTATCCTGTCGGCAGACTGGACTATGATACTGAAGGTTTGCTTTTGATGACAAACGACGGAGATTTGACATACAGAATAACGCATCCAAAGAATAATGTGGAAAAAACCTATGTTGCTGAGGTTACCGGAAATATTTCGATGAATACGCTTGTCGCACTGAGAAACGGCGTATATCTTGACGGTGTAAGGACTGCACCTGCAAAGGTTGAGGTTATCGGTGCAACACGTTACGGTACAAAGCTTGAAATTACAATACATGAAGGAAAAAATCGTCAGGTGCGCCGTATGTTTGAGTCAGTCGGATGTATAGTCAAAAGGCTTAAACGCACAAAAGAGGCAGGTCTTATTCTGGGGCATGTTCCGCTTGGTCATTGGAGAAAGCTGACCGAGTCTGAGGTGAATATGCTTAAAAAAATAGGCACCGGCAAGAAATCTTCTGCGGAAATGAGAAAAGCAAGATACCGCGGAAACAAAAACAGTAAATAGTATTAACATTATATATTAAGGAGGACACTTTAATGGGCAAGTTAGAGGACTTACAGCAAAGACGTAATGTTATTGAACAGGGCGGCGGAGCTGAAAAGATCAAAAAGCAGCACGGTGATGGCAAGAAAACTGCCAGAGAACGTTTGGCTATGCTTTTTGATGAAGGCAGTTTTATCGAAACCGATGCATTTGTGACACACAGATGCAAGGAATTTGATATGGCTGATTTTAAAGAACCGTGCGAGGGAGTTGTTACGGGTTACGGTACGGCTGACGGACGTTTGATATATGCTTATTCTCAGGATTATACCGTTATGGGCGGTTCGCTCAGTGAAATGCATGCAGCCAAAATATGCAAGATTATGGATTTGGCAATGAAGAACGGCGCTCCGGTTGTCGGAATAATAGATTCTGCCGGCGCAAGACTGCAGGAGGGTGTTGACGTTCTTAAAGGATTAGGTGATATTTTATATCGCAGCGCCGCTGCATCCGGCGTTATACCTCAGATTTCAGTCGTTGTCGGACCGTGTGCCGGAAGTGCGGCTCAGGTTGCGGCAATGAGCGATTTTGTTATTATGGCGGATGGTACAAGCAGTATGTTTATATCCGGACCGTCAGTTATTAAGGCAACCGGACGTGATTTGCCGACAAACCTCGGTTCTGCTGCCGCAAATGCTGAAAACGGCAATGCGGCTGTAGTGTGCAAGACCGAAGCAGAGTGCTTTGCACAGCTTAAAGAGCTGCTTAGTATGCTCCCGTCAAATAATCTGGAAATAGCTCCGGAATATGACTGCAATGATGATCTTAACCGTTTGTCGGAGAAGCTGAACAGCATTGCTGAGGACACTGCAAGAATATATGACGTAAAAGAAGTAATAGCAGAGATTGCGGATAACAGTGAATTTACAGAACTTCAGCAGGATTTTGCAAAGAACATGGTTACAGGATTTATAAGACTTAACGGTTCAACCGTTGGTGTTGCTGCAAATCAGCCGACAGTTGACGGCGGTGCAATAGACGGAGAGGCAGCTGAAAAGGCGGCACGTTTTGTAAGCTTCTGTGACAGCTTTAACATTCCGGTAGTTACACTTACTGATACAACGGGCTTTGTTGCTGATGCCGCACAGGAAAAAGCAGGTCTTGTACGCCGCAGTGCAAAGCTGACCTATGCCTTTGCCGGTGCGACCGTGCCTAAAGTAAATGTTATCGTGGGCAAGGCATACGGCGGAGCATATGCCGCAATGAACAGTAAGCACCTCGGTGCGGACATGGTATTCGCATGGCCGACCGCTGAGGTTTCGGTCATGGCGGCTGACGGAGCGGCAAATATATTCTTCCGTGACGAAATTGCGGACGCAAAGGATCCGGTTGCAGTAAGACAGGAGAAAATCGACGAATATGTTGCAAAGTATACAAATCCGTACGCCGCTGCTGCACGCGGATATATTGACGATATTATCGAACCGGCTTCTACAAGACAGTATCTTATCGGTGCACTTGAAATGCTGATGAGCAAGCGTGAAAGCAGACCGTCCAAAAAACACGGTAACATGCCGCTGTAATCTGGTGAAAGGAGAATTTATATGACACTTACAGAAGCGTTAAGCGAAGGCTTAATGACGACATTTGTGGGATTGCTGATAGTGTTCTCGGTTCTTATTATACTGATGCTGGTTATGATGCTGATGAAGGTTGTGTTTTATAAACCGGAAGCTAAGCCGGCGGAAAAGGCTGAACCGACCGCACCTGTTGCCGCAGCAGCGGAAACAGAGAGTAATGCTACGGATGAGGCTGAGTTGATTGCCGTTTTGACTGCGGCGGTTGCAGTATGCATGGACAAGCCGGCAAGCAAACTCAATATTAAGTCATACAAAAGAATCAAAAATACTGCTCCGGCATGGAACAAAGCCGGTGTGCGTGACGTAATCGACGCAAGATTTTAATTCGCACGGAAAGGAATGAATATTATGAGAAAATTTATAATCAATGTAAACGGAAGTTCATATGAAGTAGAGGTTGAGGAAGTAGGCGGATCAGCTTCAGCTGCTCCGGTTGCTGCACCTAAAGCCGCACCGGCTGCGCCTGCAGTGGCACCAAAGGCTGCTCCGGCACCTGCAGCAGCACCGGCAGGCGCAACAAGCGTTAATGCTCCGATGCCCGGTACAATAATTGATGTAAAAGTCAGCGTAGGCGATACAGTACAGTCAGGAGATGTACTTTGCATACTTGAAGCTATGAAGATGGAAAATGAAATTATGGCACCCAAAGCCGGCAAAATAGTTGCTGTCAGCGCATCAAAGGGCAGTTCTGTTGCAACCGGTGATGTTTTGGTTTCTATAGGCTAATAATTTTAGAAAAACAAAACTGATTAAACGAAAGGGTGATATTGTGTTACAAGGTGTTATCGACTTTTTAAGCAGTACGGGTATTGCGGCACTGATAACCAATGCAAAGGACGCTATAGCGGCCGGCGCAACAGGCTTTAATCAGGTTGTTGCGGTCATCGGAACACCGCTTATGATTGTAATTGCTTGTGTTCTGCTTTATTTGGCTATAGTCAAGGGCTTTGAACCGCTCTTGCTTTTGCCTATTGCTTTTGGTATGCTTCTTTCAAATCTGCCTATGTTCGCAAATTCCGGCGCAATAATGATGCATACTGAATTTTTTACAGATCCAAACTATATGATTGACGGACATCTCGATATGCAAAGAATATTTGCAGAGGGCGGTCTTTTGGATATGCTCTATCTCGGCGTAAAGCTGGGCATTTATCCGCCGCTTATCTTCCTGGGTATAGGCGTCATGACAGATTTTGGCCCTCTTATTGCCAATCCTAAAAGTATTCTTTTGGGTGCGGCTGCACAGCTCGGTGTATTTACTACATTTTTAGGTGCATTGGCACTTGGTGCGTGTGTTCCGGGAATCAACTTCGGTGTTAAAGAAGCGGCGTCTATCGGTATTATCGGCGGAGCAGACGGCCCTACCGCTATTTATGTAACAAAAACGCTGGCTCCGGCATTGCTGCCGGCAATAGCGATTGCGGCTTATTCTTACATGGCGCTGATACCGGTTATTCAGCCGCCTATAATGAAGCTTATGACTACCAAAAAAGAGCGTCAGATTGTTATGGAACAGCTCAGACCGGTCAGCAAAACCGAGAAGATTATATTCCCGATAATAGTTACAATAGTTGTTGCTCTTATCGTTCCGGATGCTGTATCGTTGGTAGGTATGCTTATGCTCGGCAATCTTGCAAAGGAATGCGGAGTGGTTGACCGTCTGACAAAAACAGCTGAAAACGGATTGATGAATACAATTACTATTTTCCTGGGACTTACAGTCGGCGCTACCGCTAAGGCTAGCACATTCCTGACTGCAGAAACCCTGGGTATAGTTGTACTCGGTTTGATTGCGTTCAGCTTCAGTACAGCAGGCGGATTGCTTCTCGGCAAAATCATGTGCAAGCTTACAGGCGGAAAGGTAAATCCTCTTATCGGTTCTGCCGGTGTGTCTGCCGTACCTATGGCAGCGCGTGTTTCGCAAATGGTTGGTCAGAAAGAAAACCCGTCAAACTTTTTGCTTATGCATGCTATGGGACCTAACGTTGCCGGCGTTATAGGCAGCGCGGTTGCGGCAGGTGTGTTCCTGTCCATGTTCTCGTGATAGATATTTAACTTGATTTTTGAAAGGAGATTAACATTATGGGTAAAGTAGGAATTACAGAAACCGTATGCCGCGACGCCCATCAGTCGCTGATTGCTACCCGTATGACTACTGAAGAAATGCTGCCGGCACTTCCGCTTATGGATAAAGCCGGTTATCACGCTCTGGAGGTATGGGGCGGCGCTACATTTGATGCGTGTCTGCGTTTTTTAAACGAGGATCCGTGGGAAAGACTTCGCAAAATAAGAAAGGCTGCGCCCAACTCAAAGCTGCAGATGCTTTTCCGCGGTCAGAACGTTTTGGGTTATCGTATGCAGATGACGTTGTTGAATATTTTGTGCAAAAGTCAATCGCAAACGGAATTGATATTATAAGAATTTTTGACGCTCTTAATGATGTACGCAATCTTCAGACAGCCATAAATGCAACCAAAAAAGAGGGCGGTCATGTTCAGGCTGCGATTTCTTATACAATCAGTCCGGTGCATAATAATGAGTTTTTCGTAAAGCTTGCAAAGGAGTATGTGGACTGCGGTGCGGATTCAATCTGCATAAAGGATATGGCAGGTTTGCTTACACCTTACAATGCGTATGACTTAGTAAAACAGATGAAGAAGGCAATAAAGGTTCCGATAGAGCTGCATACTCACTATACAAGCGGTGTTGCTTCAATGACATATCTTAAAGCGATAGAAGCAGGTGCGGATGTAGTTGACTGTGCACTGTCACCGCTGGCGCTGGGTACATCTCAGCCGCCGACAGAGCCGTTGGTTGCTACGCTTCAGGGAACAGAGTATGACACAGGCATGGATCTTGATGTACTGACTGAGATTTCAGAGTATTTCAAGCCCCTGCGTGAGAAGTACCTTGAAAGCGGACTTATGAGTACTAAGGTTCTGGGTGTTGATATAAACACATTGAAGTATCAGGTTCCGGGCGGTATGCTTTCAAATCTTGTATCTCAGCTTAAACAGCAGGGCAAAGAGGATAAACTTGATGAGGTTTTGAAAGAGGTTCCGCGTGTGCGTGAGGATTTGGGTTATCCGCCGCTTGTTACTCCGACCAGCCAGATTGTCGGTACACAGGCAGTGCTGAACGTTCTTATGGGCGAGCGTTATAAGATGGTTTCAAAGGAAACCAAAGGAATTTGCAAGGGTGAATACGGACGTACTCCTGTTCCGATTAAAGAGGAGTTCCGCAAGAAGATTATCGGTGATGAAAAGGCGATTACTTGCCGTCCGGCAGATCTTATCAAGCCGGAGCTTGAAAGACTTAAAAAAGAGTGTGCCGAGTGGACAGAACAGCCGGAGGATGTATTGTCTTATGCGCTGTTTGACCAGGTTGCGGTTAAATTCTTTGAAAAACGCCGTGCAGAAAAATACAAGGTTGACAAAGATCTTGTTGACATGAAAGACAAAATTCATTATGTATAATATAAAAAGACTGTTTAAAAAGTCATTTGACTTTTTAAACAGTCTTTATTCTTTTAATGTATAGACTTTAATGCAGATGCTTCAAGCGTTTCCAGAGTGTACGGATTATCTGATTCAAGCGTCAGTTCAGGCTGATTCATATTACACATGTCTGCAACATATAAATATGCCTTTCCTCCGTCTGTATATATCTCTGCGCTGCAGATGTCGATTATAAGTTCAATGTCGAGAGCATTGCCTGTTACACATAACGGCGCGGAATAGCTTCCGTAAGATATTTTATTTTCCGAAAAGTCTATTATGATTTTCTTTTCAAATACAGTCAGTGTAATAACGGTATTACTTTGAAGCTTGCCGCCAAGCTTTATATAATACGGATTGGCTGTCAGAGCAGTTGAATACCTGATAGTATCTGAGGTTTTAATATTGCGTACAGTATCGGTATTCATAAATAGTGTTTCTATTTCTTTTATCGGTTTTGCGGATAAGTATTTTGTTCCGTTTATATCCTCCAGTTTTAGCTCTAACGGAAAAGACATTTGCCCACGGAAATTATGTTCCCACTTAGGCAGCTGTCCCCAGCAGATTCTTACAATGCGGCCGTCGGGCAAATTAGAAAATGTCTGTCCGGCATATGCGGTTTCACGGCTTATTTCGGTTGCGTACTGCAGCGTTCTTACCTCCTGTGAGAGAAAAAATTTTCCGTCTGAAAATTTACCGACAATATATTTGTCATTTGCGCCCATTATCACCACATTCTTTTTGCCGTTGTTATCTGAGATAAAAAACGTATCGGGACATTCTCTGTCACCGTCAATCTGCAATGTCTGAAGCTCAGTCCAGCTTTTCATGTCTTCAGACTTAAATAATCCGTAATTGCCCTTTCCCATATATAAAGCCATAACATAACAGTTAAGTTCATCTGAATATACTACACTCGGATCTCTGTTTTCTTTGGTTATGTTCGGAATAACGGGATTTTTGCCGGCAGCGGATATAGTCTTAAACCCGTCATTCGTGTATGCCATACGCTGAGCAAACGGAGCGGTTGTTGTGTAAAACAATATTGCCGATTCAGAGTTTTCGGCGCTTGCATTGCTGTCGGCTTTAATTGCACACCCTGAAAAAATCATTCCGTCCTCATTTGGGAACATAGCAATATCAAGTTCCTCCCAATGTATCAAATCCGTACTTACGGCGTGTCCCCAGTGCATATTATTCCAGCCCGGCTCGGAGGGGTTGTATTGGAAAAACATATGGTATTTCCCGTTTAAGCAGATTAGTCCGTTGGGATCGTTAAGCCAGCCGTTTTTGGCGGTAAAGTGAATACGGGGTCTGAATGATTCCTTATATATATCCGGAATATCAATCGAATCGGCTTCGCGGAACGATACCGGCACATCGGGGTTTACAGCAACGGATAACGTTTTGCCGATAAATCTTGAAACATCAATATAGCTGAAGAAATCCGGATTGTCGCTGTCAATCCTTATGTTGACTGAGTATACGCAGGCGTCATTTTCATAAAAGGACAATACTTTATTGTCAGAGGCTTTGTTTACCGGAAAAACGAGATATTTTTTTGTTATATTTATTTTCATAGTAATTTCTCCTTCTTAAATTTTACTGATTATATCATAATGGATAATTAGATACAAGCTAAATTTTTATAAAATTTTTTGTGATTTTTTGTCTTAAAAAGTGTTAATTCGGAACTGCGATTCGGCAAATTTGCGGTAATTGCGTAATTGACATTTATATAGCATTATGTTAAACTTTAAATTGAGGTATTTTAATTATAAAGAAAAGGAGGAGTCTTATGCCAAGCTTTGTTCACACAGCAGATATACATCTGGATTCGGCCTTTTCGGCAAGGCTTTTGCCGCGCAAGGCGGAGCTGAGAAGAAAAGAAGTAATGATGACGTTTCAGGATATAGTAAAAAAGGCAGGCGAGGCGGACTTCTTTTTTATAAGCGGTGATTTGTTTGACAGCAGTTTTGTCTATCCCGAAACTGTTTCTTTTTTAAAACGCTGCTTTGCTTCGATTCCGAATACTCATGTTTTTATTTCAGCCGGCAATCATGATCCGCTGACATCTGACTCTCTGTATAACAATACGGACTTCGGTGATAACGTGCATGTATTCAGCGGTGACGGCGAATTTTTTGATTTTCCGGAGCTTAAAACACGGATACATGGAATAAGCTTTACAAAAGATCATGCTGAAGAACCTCTTTTGCCGACTTCTGAGCCTGCTGAGGGATGGTGCAATATTCTTGTTGTTCACGGAGAGGTTTTAGCCCCCGGAGCGGCGTCTGCTTATAATCCGATATACAGTGATTATTTGGAAAAAAGCGGTATGACATATGCGGCTCTTGGGCATATTCATAAATACAGCGGAATTAAAAGAGCGGGCGGAGTATATTATGCGTATCCCGGAATACCTGAAGGGCGGGGCTTTGATGAGGATGGTGACAGAGGCTATATCCGCGGCAGGTGCGATAACGGAGTTGTTTCCGCTGAATGGACAGTGTCCTGCAGAAGAAAGCTTGAACATCTGAATATAGATTTAACAGGCTGCAATGACGGAATTGAGATTTTTGAAAGAATAAAGAACAATATAGACAACTGCGGAACAGATAATATTTATAAAGTAAACCTTTGCGGAAGGCTGAAACATTCGTATTTGAATTATGACCTGCTTTCAAAGCAGCTTGAGGATTGTGTATTTTATGCTGAACTTTCAGATAATACAGAACCGGAATATGACATAAACAGAATTGCAAAAGAACCGGGACTCAAGGGTGAGTTTGTTGCGGCAATGCTTGAGAAAGCGGCAGAATTAACGGAAGAAGAAAAGAGAACTGCGTACCTTGCCATTCAGCTTGGAATTGAAGCTATGAAAGAGGGGGACGCTGTATGATAAAATTAAAAGAGGCTGTCCCTGTAAGCTTTGGAAGGTTTAAAAATGAAACAATAAAATTTACAGATGGATTTCAGGTAATATACGGACAGAATGAAACGGGAAAATCAACCCTGCAGCTGTTTTTAAGGGTAATGCTTTACGGTATGCCGGTACAAAGACGTGTAGGAAAGAATATAATAGACAGAGATAGGGCTATTCCCTGGCATGAAAGAAATGCAGAAGGAATACTCAGACTTGAGGCAGATGGAAGAAATATAGAAATCCACAGATTTTTCGGCAAAACCGCCGCAGGCGACAAGGTTGAAACAGTTGACGCTGCTACGGGTGAACCGATACCGGAACTTTGCTGCAATGATATCGGAGGCAAGCTTTTGGGAATGTCTGAAAGTATGTTTGAAAAGACAATGTGGATAAGACAGGGAAGCGTATTTCCGACCGGCAAGGATGAAGAAATCAGCAAAAAGCTGATGAATTTATGCGATACGGGCGATGAAGATATTTCGGCAGAACATACACTCAAAAACCTTGATGCGATAATTAAATCAATTCGTGCAAAAGATAAACGCAGTACACCGGGAAGACTGGATGTACTCCGTAAGGAGAAAGAAGAAAAAACAGAAGAACGTTATCGTTTGACTTCAATGATACGGCAGAGAGAGACTGCTGAAAAAAAGCTTGGGGCATTAAAAGAAAGTCTTAGGGAAACAGAAAAGAAAATAGAAAGGCTTGCAGAGGATGAACAAACACAGATAGAACTGAGGGCTTTGGAAGATAAGGCAAAAAAATGGAATCAGGCAAAAAATCTGAAGGATAGAGTTGAACAGTACGAAACAGATGACAGATTCCGCCGTTATTGTAATATAACATTTGAGGAAGCTGCCGAGGCAGAAAAACTGGAAAATCTTATTGATACTATTGACCAATCCCAAATAAAGAGTTATGATATAGATGAGTCTGGATGTTATCCCGGCAGTGCAGGTAGATGGATAGCGGCTTTTGGTTGTGTAATTGCAGCTGCGGTAATCTTGACAATGAGTTTAAGGCTGATGGTAATGCCGATTGCTGCGATTCTTGTTATATTCGGCTTATCTGTAGCGGTGCTCGGCGCAGTAATGCAGCTGAGGGAAAGAAAAAGTGCAGCGGAAAAGCTAAAACACGTTACGGAGTTAAAGAATGAAATAGCCGAAAGGGAAGCAGAAAAAAACAAGCTTAGAAATGCACTTGATGTAGTTTTGAAAAAATACGGCTGCCGCACAGCGTCAGAACTTAGAGAGCACGCCTTGTATTGCAATGAGATAAGAATGGAATCGGAAAAGCTGATGTGTGCATATAATGCTGTTACGGAGGGCGAAAACCTTGAAGATTTGCATGAGGCGGCAGTAAAGATTGATGCTTCTACAAATCCCGGTATTATCTATAGAGATATACAGGCTGAAATAAAGGAGCAAAGAGAGCAGCAGACAAGGCTTCAGCAGGAAATCAGCGAGCTGGGACGTGCATCCGGGTATGTGACGGGAGAGTTGAAAAACCCTGCGGAAATCGACGCTGAACTTGCTGCGATTGATGATGATATTAAAGAACAGGAAACTCGCCTTAAAGCAGCAGAAATGGCAGACAAGGTATTCAGAAAGGTTTATGAAAGAAGGCGGAGTGATTTCACTCCGGTACTTAATAAAAAGGTAAATGAATATCTTAAAACGCTTACAAACGGAAGGTATTCTGATATACGAATATCGGACGAGTATAATGTCCGCATATCGCCCGACGGCGGAAACTTGTATGATTTGGGATATTTCAGCTGCGGTGCTTGTGATCAGATATATCTTGCACTCAGACTTGCAATCGGAGCTTTGACCGGCGACGGAAAAGAACCGGTGTTTATTGACGATATGCTGACGGCGTATGATGATGAAAGAGCTTCCGCAGCAGCGGAACTGCTCAGCAAAATGAGTGAAGAAAGACAGGTTATAATGTTTACCTGTCACAGACGTGATATGGATAATGCAGAACAGCTTGGTGCTGTAATTAAGAAATTGGAGGAGGAATAAGTAATGGCTGCTGAATTTAAAAATGACAGAGGTTTGATACGGATTTCAAATAATGTAATAGCGAAAATTGCCGGGTATGCTGCAACAAAGTGTTACGGTGTTGTAGGCATGGCAACCAGAAGCAGCAAGGACGGACTTGCAGGACTTTTGAAAATGGAACTTATGGACAGAGGCGTTAAGGTAAAAGTCAGTGAGGGCAGGGTTGATATAGCGTTGTTTGTTATAATTGAATACGGCGTGAATATAGGCACTGTCGGAGAAATTATAAAAAACAGCGTAAAATATCAGGTTGAGGAAATGACAGGACTTGAAGTAGGCAGTGTGACCGTAAATGTTGAAAGTGTCCGTGTATATCGCTAAAGGCGGCGGACAGAGGAGGAAAACCAGTGGAAGCAATACAGAGTGAAAAGATTTTGGAGATGATAGCATCAGCCTCCAATAATCTGCAAAATAACAAAAAACATATAAATGATTTGAATGTATTTCCTGTGCCGGACGGTGATACCGGAACAAACATGAGCATGACCTTCGGAGCGGCGGCAGCTGCGGTCAGCAAAACAGATACAAGCTGCGGTGCGTATGAACTTCTTGACTCTCTTGCCAGAGCGTCCCTACGCAGTGCAAGAGGAAATTCCGGAGTTATATTATCACAGATATTGAGAGGCTTGGCGTCAGGCGTTCACGCAAGGACAGAGCTTGGCATTGCTGATATTAAATCGGCTGTTTGCGAAAGCCGCGATACAGCATATCGTGCCGTTATGAAGCCTACAGAGGGAACTATTCTTACTGTAGTGCGCGAAACCGCAGAGTTTGCCGAAGCAGAGTATGAGAATTATTCAGATGTGCAGACATTTATCGTTGATTTGCTTGCTGCGGCAAAGGCAAGCCTTGACAAAACGCCGGAGATTCTGCCTGTTTTAAAACAGGCAGGGGTTGTTGATGCCGGCGGTATGGGTATTGTTACCTTGCTTGAGGGGGCAGCTGCAGCACTCAGCGGTACTCCTGTTGAATTGGAGCAGGGAGTTGAGTCGGTGGTAAATACCGTAAAGACCGACAATATTGATACTGCAAATATAAAATATCTGTATTGCACAGAATTTTTGATTCAGAAATCACCGGAAAGACAAGCGGTTCAGTTTAAAGCGGCAATTCAGTCAAAGGGTGACTGTATGCTTGTTATAGAGGATGAGGATATTGTAAAGGTACATATCCACACCAACCATCCGGGATTTGTAATTGAACAGGCTTTAAAGCTCGGAGAGCTTACCAATCTTAAAATAGACAACATGAAGTATCAGCATAACGAAAGACTTGAAGCCGAAGAAAAAATTGAACTAAAAAAATACGGCTTTGTTGCGGTTTCGGCAGGAGCCGGTCTGAATCAAGTATTTGACAGCCTTGATGTTGATATAATTGTAGAGGGCGGACAGACCATGAATCCGAGCACGCAGGATCTGCTTGACGCAGTAAATAAAATTGCGGCTGAGAATATTTTTGTATTGCCCAACAATAAAAATATAATTCTTGCTGCAGAGCAGGTAAACGACCTTACCAATAAAAATGTTATTGTTATTCCCACAAAGAACATTCCGCAGGGTATATCGGCGGTGCTTGCATTTGATGAAGATGCAGAGCCTGAGGATAACAAGGCAGCTATGGAGGAAATGATTTCCGCGGTACAATGCGGACAGGTGACCTTTGCTGCAAGAGATTCATTGATAGACGGTTTTGATATCCACAAGGATGATATTATGGGTATGATAAACGGCGATATTAAGGGTATAGGTCAGGATATAAATACTGTTGCGGCTGAACTTGTTTCCGCTATGGTTAATGATGACTGCGGCGTTATTTCAATTTATTACGGCGCCGATACCGATGAAAAACAGGCTGAGGAATTAAAGCAAACTCTTGAAGATAAATATAGTGATTTGGATGTATCACTGGTATACGGCGGTCAGCCTGTTTATTATTATTTCCTTGCCGTAGAGTAGGATGAAGCAATAATGAAATTAAGTGATGATATAAGATATTTAAAAGGTATAGGGGAAAAACGCGCCGAGCTGTTTCACAGGCTTGGCGTGTTTACTATACAGGATTTGCTGTACCATTTGCCCAGAGGATACGAGGACAGAACAGATGTGCGCGATATAGCGGATTTACAGGAGGGTGAAAGCGTTTGTGTGCGCGTATATCCGGCAAGCGGAATCCGCAGCTTCAGGGCGCGGACAGGGGCAAGAGTTACGCAGCTGCATATGAGCGACGGAACAGGTATTATGAATGTAACATGGTTCAACTCGCCGTATATAGAAAAAACTATTCGCGGCGGCGGAGAATTTGTACTTTTTGGCAGAATCGGATTTAAAGGGCGTCTGCCGGAAATGATAAATCCGGTAATAGAAACCGAAAGTACTGCCGGCAGCAAAACCGGAAAGATAGTGCCTATATACCCTTGTACCGCCGGCCTTAGCCAAAGAAATATCAGAGAAAGCGTAGAAAAGGCACTTGCTGTGTTATCCGAGCCTATACCGGAGGTGCTCCCGGCTGCCGTAAGGCAGGCGTACAAGCTTATGCCGGTTGAAACAGCGATAAGGCAGGTGCATACACCGCCGGATTTTGACACCTTTGAAGAAGCAAGACGCCGGCTTGCCTTTGAAGAATTTTTTGTTCTTCAGATAGGTATAGGTATGGTAAAAACTCAGCGGCACAGCGGCACAGCACCTAAATTCGGTGATGTAAAATGCATAGCAAAGTTTGCGGAGCAGCTGCCATTTGAGCTTACCGGTGCACAAAAACGTGTGATAAACGAAATTTGTGCGGATTTAATAAAAGATACACCAATGAACAGACTTGTGCAGGGAGATGTCGGCAGCGGAAAAACAATAGTTGCGGCGGCTGTTATGCTTGCGGCGGTGCGTTCAGGATACCAGGCGGCGTTGATGGCTCCTACTGAAATTCTGGCAAAACAGCATTATGAAAAGCTGATAAAGCTTTTTGAACCGCTGGGAATAAAACTTGTGTTTTTAAGCGGAAGTCAAAGAGCGGCTGAAAAGCGGGAAAGTCTTGAAATGCTTGCCGACGGCAGAGCGGATATTGCTATAGGAACACACGCGCTTATAACGGATGACGTGAGTTTTAAAGCTCTTGGACTTGCGGTAACGGATGAGCAGCATCGCTTTGGTGTTCGTCAGCGCAGTGCGCTTACGGGTAAAGGAAAAAAGCCGCATACGCTTGTGATGACAGCAACGCCTATACCGCGTACACTTTCGCTTATTTTATACGGTGATTTGGACATATCTGTTATAGATGAGCTTCCGGCAGGAAGAAGAAAAATTCAGACTATAGCAGTGGGAGAGGAAAGCCGGAAAAAGGTGGATAGCTTTGTGCTCGGCAAGCTTGACGAGGGCAGACAGGCATATTTTGTGTGTCCGCTGATAGAGGAATCTGAGGTAATAGAAGCAAATGCCGTAAGCGAATACGCAGAGAAATTGAAAAAAGGCGCATACCGCGGCAGAAAGGTTGAAGTTTTGCATGGAAGAATGAAGGCTGCGGAAAAGGATGAAATAATGAGACACTTTGCCAACGGTGAGATAGAGGTTCTGGTTTCAACGACTGTTATAGAGGTTGGAGTTGATGTTCCCAATGCCGCAATAATGGTGATAGAAAATGCTGAAAGATTTGGTCTGTCGCAGCTGCATCAGCTTCGCGGCAGAGTCGGCAGAGGCGAATGGCAGTCGTACTGTATTTTATTCTGTGCCTCAGGAGGGTCTTTTGCAAAGAAACGTATGGAGGTAATGTGCAAGACGGATGATGGATTTAAAATAGCGGAAAAGGACTTGGAGCTGCGCGGTCCGGGAGAATTTTTAGGAACACGTCAGAGCGGCTTGCCGGAGCTGCGCGTAGGAGATATAGTAACCGATATGCAGCTTTTAAAAGAAGCAAAGGGCGCGGCGGAAACCGTTTTGAAGCATGACGCAAGGCTTGAAAGCAAGGCGTTTGCGCCGTTGAGAAAACAGGTAGAAGAAACCTTTGAGAAGGCAGGCGGAATTTTAAACTAAAAAGGGATGCGTTGCATCCCCTCAGACTGTCTAAAAAGTAAGTTTTCAGCAAGATATTGCTATGAATAAATTGCCCACTGCCCATATTCCGCTTTACAAGCCACAGCGGCAATGAAACAATATTTTGCCGAAAACAACATAAAATCGCAAAAAATTTCATTTCTGTGCCGCCTGGGCAGGCATGGCGTAATCAGGGGACGGCGTTTTATTCAAAATGAAATTTTTTGCGAAATAAGGTTTATCAACATGCTCAAGGGATGCATTGCATCCCTTTTTATAGTTCTATGTAGTATGGGCAAATATCCTCGTATTTGCCGTTTTTAAGGCGAAATCCGCCGGGAATTACCCCAAGCTGTTTAAAGCCGATACGTTCATACAGATGCCTTGCCGGCATATTTGTTGCAACAACAGCATTAAACTGCAGTATTTTAAAGCCGATTTCCTTTGCGCGTTTTATACTGTCAAGAACAAGACTTTCGCCGATATGCATACCTCGGCTTTGGGAGGATACGGCATAGCTTGTATTACAGATGTGACCGCAGCGTCCGACATTATTTGGATGCAGAATATATAAACCAAGAATTTTTCCGTTTTTATCCTCCGAAACGGAACACAGACTTTGACCTGAGAAAAATGTTGCGGCAGTATCATCTGTCAGACATTCCTCCTGAGGGAAGGCAATTCCTTCGGTTACTACCTCGTTCCAGATTTCTGCCATATATTTTACATCAAAATCGCTGTATTTTCGTATTTTAACCTCACAAGACATTTTTTGACCTCCGTATTTGAAGTAACTTGATTTAAGTATAGCACCGTATTACGTTTGAGTCAAGGCATGTCTATCTTTCGGTTTTGATTTTTACACCGATTTTTTTCAGTTTTTCGGCAAAGCTTTCATATCCGCGCTCTATGTGCTCAATGCCGCCGATTACGCTTTCGCCCTGTGCGGCAAGCGCGGCTATGACAAGCGCGGCACCTGCACGCAAATCTGTTGCCTTTACCTGTGCGCCGCTGAGTTTTTTTGTTCCGTCCACAACTGCGGTGCGACCGTCAATCTTGATTTTTGCGCCCATTCTCAAAAGTTCCGGTACCTGCATAAAGCGGTTTTCAAAAACTGTTTCCACTACCATTCCTGTGCCGTCGGCAACGCTCATAAGTGACATGAACTGTGATTGCATATCAGTGGGAAAACCCGGATAAGGCAAGGTCTTTATATCTACCGACTTGAACTTTTCACACGGAGAAATGCTTAAAATTTCATCACCTGCTTCAATATCAAAACCCATTTCTTCAAGCTTTGCTGTTATGGGCTTGATATGTCCGGGACATACATTTGTCAGCTTAATGCTTCCCCTTGCGGCTGCGGCAAGTGTTAAAAACGTGCCTGCCTCAATGCGGTCCGGAATAACTTTATGGCGGCAGGGATAAAGCTCTTTGACGCCTTTTATGTGTACGGTGTCGCTGCCTGCGCCATCTATTTTTGCTCCCATTTTAATAAGACAGTCCGCAAGGTCGGCAATTTCAGGTTCTGCAGCTGCGTTTTCTATCACGGTTTCTCCGTCTGCAAGGCATGCTGCAAGCATAAGATTTTCGGTTGCACCAACACTTGGAAAATCAAGGTATATTGCCGCACCGTATAATTTGTCGCATTTTGCATCAACATAACCATGCCCCTGTTTAATTTTCGCACCCATAGCCGCAAAGCCTTTAAGGTGCAGGTCTATAGGCCTTGCCCCTATCTGACAGCCGCCCGGAAGCGGAATACGTATACGTCCTGTCCTTGCAAGCATTGGCCCCATAATCAAAAATGATGCTCTGAGCTTGTTTACAAGTTCGGAATCGGCGGTTCTTTTTTTAGAACTCTGAGCAAAGCTGATGCTAATGCTTTCGTCAGGCTTGCGTGTGCATTCGGCACCGACTGAGCGTAAAAGCTCTGCCATATTTTCGGTATCGGACAGCTTGGGGATGCCGTCAAATACGGAAATCCCATCGGACATCAGACCAGCGGCGAGGATGGGGAGGGAGGCATTTTTGCTGCCGCTTATTTTGACGATGCCTTCTATTTTGCTGCCGGGAGTAATTATATAATCAGACATAACAACTCATTCCTTTCATTTGTATGTAAAAGGCGGATATGCTCCGCCCAAATATGCCTGTCAGTCAAAAAGATATTTCCAAAAAAGCGCCGGAGGTATTACAGGCTGAGTAAAACCTGCCATTGAGTTTCCGCTGATGCTT
>CAJLFL010000011.1 GCA_905205855.1 uncultured Eubacteriales bacterium
AATGTAAATTAGAGAGGTGTATCATGAATAAAATATCCATTATAGGAACAGGAAGTGTAGGATCTACCATAGCATATACCATTACGGTAATGGGTTTGGCATCCGAAATTGTAATGATTGACATTAACAATGACAAGGCGCTTGGTGAGGCTCTTGACATAAGACAGGGAACTCCTTTCTGCGGAGCCTGTTCAGTGTATGCCGGCGATTACCGTGACGCGGTAAATTCCGATATTGTAATACTGACATCCGGTGTTGCAAGAAAGCCGGGACAAACCCGTCTTGAGCTTGCTCAGACAAATGTAAATATTACAAAGTCCATAATACCGGAAATCACAAAATACGCTCCGGACGCTACATATATTATAGTAAGCAATCCGGTTGATGTTTTGACATATACTTTCCTTAAACTTTCAGGTATTCCGGAAAGTCGCATTATCGGCTCCGGTACAATTCTGGATACGGCGCGTCTGCGTACAAGACTGGCTGAGTATTACAGTATAAATCAAAGCAACGTACATGCTTATGTATTCGGCGAACACGGTGATTCTTCATTTATCCCGTGGTCAGTTGCAAATATTTCCAATGTTCCCATCAGCGAATGTAAAAATCTTATTACCAATACCGGGCTGACAGCTCCGGAACTCAATTTTGAAGAAATCGAGCAGTATGTCAGAAAATCCGGCGGCCGTGTTATTGCGCGCAAGGGCGCAACATTCTATGCGGTTTCTGTTTCTGTGTGCCACATATGCAAGTGCGTACTCAGCGGTATTGATACAACTATGACGGTATCTACCATGATGCACGGCGAGTATGGCATAGATGACGTTTGCCTCAGTACGCTTAACGTTGTAGGTAATAACGGTCTGCACGGCAAGGTTAATGTTTCGCTTACCGACGAGGAGGTTGCAAAGCTTCGTCACAGTGCCGATACATTAAAGGATGTTATAAACAATCTTGAAATATAAAGAAAGGCGGTAGAAAAATGGAGTTTCGTACAGAGCATGACTCTATGGGTGAGGTAAAGGTGCCTGCGGATCGTCTGTGGGCTGCTCAAACGCAAAGAAGTCATGAGAATTTTAAAATCGGTGTGGATATAGAAACCATGCCGCGTGAAATCACACACGCTTTCGGAATCTTGAAAAAGGCAGCTGCTCTTGCCAATGCAGAGCTGAAACCTGAGAAGATGACAGCTGAAAAGCTTAAAGCAATATCGGCAGCCTGCGATGAGGTAATTGCAGGAAAGCTTAATGATCATTTCCCGTTGGTTGTATGGCAGACCGGTTCCGGTACTCAGTCAAATATGAATGCCAATGAGGTAATTGCAAACCGTGCAAATCAGATTGCCGATGCAAAGCTTTGTCATCCGAATGACGATATAAATATGAGTCAATCCTCGAACGACACATTCCCGACCGCTATGCATATTTCTGCAGTACACGCGATTGAAGATAAGCTTTTGCCTGCGGTTGAGCTTTTGATAAAAACCTTTAAACGGCTTGAAAATGAGAACGAGGGCATAGTTAAATCCGGACGTACACATCTTCAGGATGCAACTCCGATAAAGTTCAGCCAGGAGATTTCCGGCTGGAGATCAAGCCTTGAAAGAGATGCGGAGCTGCTTAAAATGTCAGTAAAACCGCTGTATGAGCTTGCTCTCGGCGGAACTGCGGTAGGTACAGGACTTAACGCTCCGGCAGGATTTTCCGAATTGGTTGCGGAAAAGGTCGCAGGTCTTACAGGCAAGCCCTTTGTGACTGCTGCAAATAAATTCCATGCGCTTACTTCAAAGGATGAACTTGTTTTTGCACACGGTGCAATAAAGGCGACAGCATGCGATATGATGAAGATTGCAAATGATGTCCGCTGGCTGGCTTCCGGTCCGCGCGACGGTCTGGGCGAGATTCATATACCGGAGAACGAGCCGGGATCTTCAATTATGCCGGGAAAGGTAAACCCGACACAGTGCGAGGCTGTTACTATGGTTGCCGTTCAGGTAATGGGAAACGACACAGCCGTTGCTATGGCTGCTTCACAGGGTAACTTTGAGTTAAATGTATTTATGCCGGTTGCCGCATATAACTTTTTGCAGTCTGCGCGTTTGCTTGCTGAGGCGATAGTTTCGTTTAACAACAACTGCGCTGTGGGAGTAACCGCAAATAAAGAAAAAATGTATCACAATCTGCATAATTCGCTTATGCTTGTTACTGCACTTAATCCTTATATCGGATATGAGAACGCGGCAAAAACAGCTAAAAAGGCGTTTAAGGATAATATTTCTCTTAAAGAAGCATGTGTTGAGCTGGGCTTTTTGACAGAGGAAAAGTTTGATGAGGTATTTCATCCTGAACAGATGGTTTAATGGAGGTAGAAAATGAGAGTCAGTTATTTTCCGGGCTGTACCCTCCGAACAAAGGCAAAAGACCTTGATTTTTATGCACGCAAATGTGCAGAGCTTTTGGGCATAGAAATGTGCGAAATCAAGGATTGGCAGTGCTGCGGCGGCGTGTTTGTCAGCGCAAAGGACGAAATTGCGTCCAAGCTGCCTTCTGTACGTGCTCTTGTCGCCGCAAGGGACAATGAGCAGCCTTTGGTGACGGTATGTTCAGCCTGTCATAATGTAATAAAACAAACAAATCACGCTATGCAAACGGATGGTGATTTCGCCGCAAAGGTTAATCTGTATATGGCTCAGGATAAAAATCCGTCAGAGCCATACAGCGGTGAAACCGAGGTTTATCATTATCTGGAGCTTTTGCGCGATAAGGTCGGATTTGATAAAATCCGCGAAGCTGTTGTAAATCCGCTTAAAGGCAGAAAGATTGCGGCTTATTACGGATGTATGCTTCTGCGTCCCGGCAAGGTTATGAACTTTGACGATCCCGAAAATCCTCAGCTTATGGAGGAGTTTATCAAGGCTTTGGGCGCTGAGCCTGTCAGCTATTCAATGAGAAACGAGTGCTGCGGAGGCTATGTTGCACTTGAGGATGCTGAATCCGCAAGGAAAAAATCAAATGCAGTAAGTCAGAGTGCAGCCAACAACGGCGCAGACATGATAGTTACCGCATGTCCTCTTTGCAAGTATAACCTTGTTAAAAACGGCAGTTCAATTCCGGTTATATATTTTACCGAGCTGCTCGCTGAGGCTCTCGGAGTAAAGGAGGATAACAATGCTGAATAAAAACGAACTCAAAAAAGAGCAGATACTTCGTATGAGCGGTGTTAATCCTCTTAAGTGTATGCGCTGCGGTAAGTGCTCAGGCACATGCCCGTCGTATGATGAGATGGAATATCATCCGCATCAGTTTGTATATATGGTTGAAAACGGAGATATAGACGCACTTATGAAGTCTGAATCCGTATATAAGTGTCTTTCGTGCTTTGCATGTGTTGACCGCTGTCCCAGAGGTGTAGAACCGGCAAAGCTTATAGAAGCTCTGCGTCTTTGCGTTATCCGCGAAAAGGGAGGCAGTCACATGACTGCGGATGATATCCCGGCGCTTTTGGATGACGATATGCCACAGCAGGCTATAATGAGCGCTCTGCGTAAATATTCAAAATAAGAAAGGAGAAACAAACCATGCAAAGAATTGGAGTTTTTGTCTGTCATTGCGGCACAAATATTGCCGGAACGGTAGATGTAAAATCAGTTGCCGAAGAGCTGAAAAACGAACCGGGTGTTGTTTTCTCCACCGACTATCAGTATATGTGCTCACAGGCGGGGCAGGACATGATAAAAAATGCTGTTAAAGAGCATAGCCTTACCGGAATAGTGGTATGCTCATGTTCACCGCGTATGCACGAGGCAACCTTCCGCAAGACTGCGGCAGCTGCCGGAATTAATCCTTATATGGTTGAGATAGCCAATATCCGCGAGCAATGCTCATGGGTACATAAGGAAATGCCGATAGGAACGGAAAAAGCGATAATTCTCGGTAAGGCGGCTGTTGCAAAGGTAAACCTTAATGCGCCGCTTACCCCCGGTGAAAGTCCCGTTACCAAGCGCGCTTTGGTAATCGGAGGAGGAATAGCCGGAATCCAGACTGCACTTGATATTGCGGATGCAGGATTCCCGGTTGATATAGTAGAAACCAAGCCGACAATAGGCGGAAAGATGGCTCAGCTTGATAAAACCTTCCCGACTCTTGACTGTGCGGCTTGTATTCTGACGCCTAAAATGGTTGATGTGGCACAGAACGAGAAAATACGTATATTTTCATATTCAGAGGTAACGGACGTAAGCGGTTTTGTCGGTAACTTTGATGTTAAAATCAAGCGTAAGGCAAGATTCGTAAAGGAGGACGTGTGTACCGGCTGCGGAGCTTGTACCGAAAAATGTCCTCAGAAAAAGGTTCCGAATGAGTTTAACCTCGGCATGGATAACCGCCGCGCAATATATATTCCGTTTGCACAGGCAGTACCTAAGGTTGCGACTATTGATCCTAATTACTGTATGATGCTTAAGAACGGAAAATGCGGACTTTGTGCAAAGGTTTGCACTGCCGGTGCTATTGACTATAATGCCAAGGATGAAATTATAGAGGAAAGATACGGTGCTATAGTTGCTGCAACCGGATTTAATCCTATTTCAATGGATAAGTTTGATGAGTTTGCATATTCACAGTCAAAGGATGTTATTACCTCTCTGGAGCTTGAGCGTTTGATGAACGCAGCCGGCCCGACCGGCGGAACGCTTTTGCGTCCGTCCGATAATGAGCATCCGCATACAATAGTATTTGTTCAGTGCGTAGGCTCAAGATGCGAAGCGTGTGCACAAAAGGGTAAGGAGTATTGCTCTAAAATCTGCTGTATGTATACCGCAAAGCATGCAATGCTTATCCGCGATAAATATCCTGATACAGATGTTTATGTATTTTATATAGACGTACGTACTCCGGGTAAGAACTTTGATGAATTTTATCGCCGTGCCGTTGAAGAATACGGCGTACACTATATTAAGGGAATGGTCGGCAAGGTATCGCCCGAAGGTAAAGTGCTTAAAGTCCAGGCATCTGATTTGATTGACGGAAAGCAGCTTCATATAGATGCGGATTTGGTTGTACTTGCCGCTGCGATAGAGCCGGATAAGTCTGCAAGACCTTTGGCAACAATGCTTACCGCAAGTATGGATACAAATGACTTCTTTACAGAGGCGCATCCGAAACTCAGACCGGTAGAGAGTCCGACTGCCGGCGTATTCTTGTCAGGCGCTTGCCAGGGACCTAAGGATATTCCGGAAACCGTTTCGCAGGCAGGAGCTGCAGCGTCTAAGGTTATCGGTCTTTTGTGCAAGGATAAGCTGGTCGGCAATCCGTGTATTGCACATTCGGATGAAATGATGTGCAATGGATGCTCAACTTGTGAAAAGGTTTGCCCGTACGGTGCAATCACATATGTAGATAAAGAGTTCAGAATGCCCGACAGAACCACAAAGGTTCGCCGCGTAGCAAGCGTAAACGAGGCGGTGTGCCAGGGCTGCGGAGCTTGTACCGTTGCTTGTATGTCCGGCGCTATGGATTTACGCGGATTTACAAGTAAACAAATTATGGCGGAGGTTGACGCAATATGCAAATGAATGAATATAAACCGCTTATAGTGGCTTTTTGCTGTAACTGGTGTTCCTATGCCGGCGCCGATCTCGCGGGGAACAACAGATTAAACTATCCGGCTGATGTAAAAATCATACGCGTGCCGTGTTCCTGCAGAGTAAATCCAATGTTTATCCTGCGTGCGTTTCAGCGCGGTGCTGACGGAGTAATAATCTGCGGCTGCCATCCGGGTGACTGTCATTATACTTCGGGTAATTACTATACACGCCGCCGTATGGCGCTGCTGTTTTCAATGCTTGATTATCTCGGAATTGAGAGAGAGCGTACCCATGTTGAATGGGTAAGTGCGGCAGAGGGCGCAAAATTTGCCGCTACAATGAACAGCTTTGCAGAGCGCATAGCCGCTCTTGGCGAAAATAAGAGATTGGAGGATTTGAGATGCAAGAAATAAAACGTGATGTTCTCATAGAAAAAGCCTCCGAATTATTGAAAAACGGAACAGTTGACAGAGTTCTCGGCTGGAAAGCCGGAGAATTTGATTATGACATAACACCCGGCATATTCTGTTCTGCCGAAGAACTTGAAAGCGACTTTGTATGGGGTGATTTCTGCGGTGCAAACTTTTCAAAGTACCTTGTAAAGGAAACCGGAAAGAGTGAAAACAAGGTTCTTGTTTTCTTAAAGCCGTGTGATACCTATAGTTTTAATCAGCTGCTTACCGAGCATAGATTTAACCGCGAAAGTGTTTATGCTGTTGCAATAGGCTGTGACGGTATGCTGGATATGAACAAGATTAAGGATAACGCAGAAGGAATTTCGTCTATAAGCGTTGACGGAGATAAAGTTAAGGTTGATACTCTGTATGATGGCTGTCAGGTTTATGAAAAATCGGATTTGCTGCTTGAGAGATGTAAAAACTGCAAATCCAAGAAGCATGTCGCATATGACGAGCTTTTGGGCAGCGACGGCGAGGTTTTGGATTCCGGCAGATTTGATGAGGTTGAAAAACTTGAGAAGATGACACCGGATGAACGTTTTGCCTTCTGGCAGAATGAACTTTCACGCTGTATTCGCTGTAATGCCTGCCGTGACGTATGTCCTGCCTGCACCTGTGAAAAGTGCGTTTTTGACAACCCGAATTCGGGAGTGGAAAACAAAGCGGCAGCAAATGAATTTGAAGAAAAAATGTTCCATATAATCCGTGCATTCCATGTTGCCGGACGCTGCACAGACTGCGGCGAATGTTCGCGCGTTTGTCCTCAGCATATTCCGCTGCATTTGCTCAACCGTAAGTTTATCAAGGATATTGATAGTTTTTACGGTGAATATCAGGCAGGTGCGGAGGTCGGCAGCCGTGCGCCGATTGTAAACTATACAACCGAGGATTTAGAGCCGATCGAGGCGGTAGAAAGAGGTGACGGTAATGCGTAAAATATCACTTGATAAGCTGGATGCGCTTTTTGCCGCTATAGCAGGTGCAAATACGCTTTATCTGCCGGTTGACGCAGAGGGCGGCGCAAGATTTGAAAAATGGGAGAGCGGTAAAAAGCTTTCGTCTGCCTTGAATACCGTAAGAAGCGCAAAGGACTTTTTCTTTCCACAGACCGAAAACCTGATGGACTTTAAGGTAGAGGGGAAGAATATAGAAATTATAGATACACGCAGTGAATGTGACGATTTTGTCGTATTCGGCGTACGCGGCTGTGATGTAAAAAGCTTTGATGTACTTGACAGAGTTTTTTTGGCAGAGCCGGTTGACAGCTATTATAAAAACCGCCGCGAGCATGGTGTTATCGTAACGATGGCATGCACAAAGCCGGCTGAAACCTGCTTTTGCCATACATTTGACATTGACGCATCAAATCCCGGCGGAGATGTTGTATGCTTTAAGACAGATGATGCGCTCTATATGGAGGCAAATACCGACAAGGGCACGAAGCTGCTTGAGCTGTTAAACGATTTAACCGAAGAAAGCGATTCCGCTGCAGCTGATGAACAGAAAGAGCTTATAAAGGAAAGACTCGGCAAGCTTCCGCTTGCAAAACTTTCGGCTGACGACTTCGGCAGCGGCAAGACGGCTGAATTTTTTGACGCACCTGAGTGGAGCGAGCTTTCTGAATCATGTCTGGGCTGCGGTACCTGTACCTTTGTTTGTCCGACTTGTCAGTGCTATGACATTAAGGACTTTAATACAGGACACGGTATTAAGCGTTTCCGCTGCTGGGATTCATGTATGTATTCCGATTTTACAAAGATGTCTGCAGGTCAGCCAAGACTCACTCAGTTAGAGCGGTTCCGTCAGAGATTTATGCACAAGCTTGTATATTATCCGACCAATAATGATGGATTGTTCTCTTGTGTGGGATGCGGCAGATGTCTTGCTAAATGTCCGATTCAGATGAATATAGTAAAGGTTATGAAAAAGTTGGGAGGTCACAAGAATGGTTGATATTAAAGAACCGCTTATGCCGGTTGTCGGAGTAGTTACCGATATACGCATTGATACGCCTGATGTAAAGACCTTCCGTGTTGTTACGCCTGATGGAAAAAAGGCATTTGAGCATAAGCCGGGACAGTGTGCTATGCTTTCGATTCCCGGAGTGGGAGAGGCTATGTTCTCTATCACATCCTCCCCTACAAATGAGGAATTTATGGAATTTTCTATCAAAAAGTGCGGATGTGTTACGGATTGGCTTCATTCAATGGAGGTAGGTCAGCAGATTACAATTCGCGGACCGTACGGCAGACCGTTTCCGGTAGATGATGAATTTGCCGGTCATGATATGCTTTTTATAGCCGGCGGTATCGGTCTTGCACCTTTGCGTTCTGTTATAAACTATTGCCGTCACTATCGTGACAGATACGGAAAGATAGATATAGTTTACGGTTCACGCAGTATGCAGGATTTGGTTGACTATAAAGAGATAATAGACGAGTGGACAAAGGATACCGGTGTAAACGTATATCTTACAATTGACCGCGAGCAGCCCGAATGGGACGGTCATGTCGGATTTGTTCCAAACTATGTTAAGGAACTCGGCTTTTCAACTGACAAAATTGCAATTCTCTGCGGACCGCCTATTATGATAAAGTTTACTCTTGCAGGTCTGCAGGAACTCGGCTTTGACAAAACTCAGGTTTATACCACAATGGAGCTTAGAATGAAATGCGGTATCGGAAAATGCGGTCGCTGTAATATCGGCGCAAAATATGTCTGCAAGGACGGACCTGTTTTTCGCTGTGATGAGCTTGATGAGCTTCCGGACGAGTATTAAAATATGCATGAATATCTTGCCTGCCCGCGGTGAGATGAACGTATAAATAATTTGCGGGCGGAAAGGCTATGAATTAGTATGGAAAATATGGTTAATGTTTACCTTTTCGGAAAACAGTATACTGTACCCGATAATCTTACCATAATGCGCGCTATGGAATATGCAGGCTATCAGCTGGTTCGCGGCTGCGGCTGCCGTAACGGATTTTGCGGCGCGTGCGCTACAATTTATCGGATAAAAGGCGACAGAGAACTTAAAACCTGTCTGGCATGTCAGACAAAGGTAGAGAACAATATGTATATTGCTACTCTGCCGTTCTTCCCGCTGGTAAAGCAGGTCTATGATATAGAGAAGATTAAACCCACAGAACAGATAATGATGCAGCTTTATCCGGAGATATATGCATGTGTTGGCTGTAATGCCTGCACAAAGAATTGTACTCAAAGCCTGAATGTAATGCAGTATATCGCATATGCACAGCGCGGCGAGTTTGATAAGTGTGCAGAGGAATCCTTTGACTGCGTTATGTGCGGCGTATGTTCTTCGCGCTGTCCGGCAGGAATATCCCATCCGCAGGTTGCTATGCTTGCAAGACGTCTTAACGGCAAATACCTTGCACCTAAGACAGAACATCTTGCAAACCGTGTAAAGGAAATCAAGGACGGAACCTTTACCGAACTGATTGAAAATCTCATGGGCAAGCCTATAGATGAAATCAAGGAATTGTATAACAACCGAGAAATAGAGAAATAAGGAGGGATATATTATGTATTCAAAGGAATTTGAAGAATCCTTAAAGGCGGTAGAGGCTGCAAGAAAAGATAATATTGCATATGAGCCAAAGCGCATGACAGCACAGGAAAAAGATGATTTGCTTGCGGCATACCACCCCGATTATAAAAAGAGTGAGTTTTCAGAGCTCAAGATAGGTCCCAATAAAGGAGAAAAGGTGCCGCATGAGCTGTGCGATATGCTTCAGGCGCACAGCCGTATATCTGCTGATGACGTGAATCTTGATGATATTAAATATGATGTGGATGTACTTATAATAGGCGGCGGCGGTGCAGGCGCATCAGCAGCAATAGAGGCTGATGAAGCAGGTGCAAAGACTATGATTGTTACAAAGCTGCGTATCGGCGATGCCAACACAATGATGGCAGAGGGCGGTATCCAGGCAGCTGACAAGCCCAACGATTCACCGGCGATACATTTTGTTGACGCTTTCGGCGGCGGTCATTATGCGGCAAAGCGTGATCTGCTTGCAAAGCTGGTTTGCGATGCACCTGAGGCAATACAGTGGCTTAACGATTTGGGAGTTGAGTTTGATAAGGAAGCTGACGGTACAATGATTACAACACACGGCGGCGGAACCTCCCGTAAACGTATGCATGCAGCGAAGGATTATTCCGGCGCTGAGATTATGCGTACTCTGCGTGATGAAGTATTAAACCGCGGTATTCCGGTGGTTGACTTTACTTCTGCAATAGAGTTGATTCTTGATGAAAACGGCAGAGCTGCCGGAGCAGTTTTGATGAACATGGAAACCAAAGAACTTATGGTTGCACGTGCAAAGACGGTTATAATTGCCACAGGCGGTGCCGGACGTATGCACTATCAGGGATTCCCGACGTCAAACCATTACGGTGCAACGGCAGACGGTCTTGTACTGGGGTATCGTGCAGGCGCAAAGCTTTTGTATGCCGAAACGCTTCAGTATCATCCGACCGGTGCGGCGTATCCGCAGCAGATATTCGGTGCACTTGTAACGGAAAAAGTTCGTTCTCTCGGTGCAAAGCTGGTAAACCGTGACGGAAAAGTATTTATGCATCCGCTTGAAACCCGTGACGTTGCCGCAGCGTCAATTATCCGGGAATGTTCTGACCGCAGCGAGGGTGTGGATACCGGAAGCGGTCAGGCTGTATGGCTTGATACACCTATGATTGAGGCAATCGGCGGAGAGGGTACGATTGAAAAGCGTATACCTGCAATGATGCGTATGTTCGGAAGCTACGGAATTGATATCCGCAAGGAGCCGATTTTGGTTTATCCGACACTGCATTATCAAAACGGCGGACTTGACATAAATGTAAACGGTATGACAACAAATGTTGAGAATTTATTTGTTGCCGGTGAGGCAGTAGGCGGTATTCACGGCAGAAATCGTCTGATGGGAAATTCTCTGCTTGACATTATAGTATTCGGCAGAAATGCAGGACAGAATGCATCTGCAACAGCAAAAGAAACAAAGGTAGGCAAGCTTACACTTGACCATATTGCAAAGTTTGATACTGAGCGTGACGCGGCAGGAATCGAAACAGACTTGGTATCTCCTAAGCTTTTGCCAAACTATACAAATAAAAAAAGCGAGATTTAGTTAAAAATATAAGACAGACAACAGCCGAACGTATAGGCACTGTTCAGCAATAAGGCTTTAATTATGCATCACGGCATTTTACCGGATTGATTGCTGAGGTAGAGTTGCGTTCGGCGTTTGCCTTGTTTTGATTTAAGAAAAGAGGTTTAGCCAATGCATTTATTTAACGGAGTTATTTCCATTTCCGATGTTTCATTTTTGATTTTTTCAATAATGACAATCGTGGCTTTGGGGTATTTGCTTGGACGTATTACAATTAAGGGTGTTTCACTCGGTACGGCAGGTGTTTTTGTTATTGCTCTGCTTTACGGTGCGTTTTTTTATGATAAACTTTCAAATGCGCTTAAAGGAGCGGAAATTGCCCATAACGGTCTTAAAATAGTAGAAAATCTTGGTCTTGTATTCTTCGTTACATCTGTTGGATTTATAGCCGGACCTAAGTTCTTTAAAAATCTTAAAAATAACTTTAAATCTTATATTTTACTTGGTGTAACAATTATTCTTGCAGGCGGACTTACATGTGTTGTATGCTATCTGATAGGCAGAAACTTTGAAACCAACCACACAGAATTTTTGGCTTTGATGGACGGATTGCTTTCCGGCTCGCTTACGACCACTCCGGGATTTTCAGCGGCAAAGGAAACTGTCAGAAATGTTTTTGCTGCCTCGCCGGAGCTTGCCAATGAGTATGAGTCTGCTGTTACCGTAGGTTATGGTATAGCATATCTTTTCGGCGTTATAGGCGTGGTATTATTTGTGCAGATTTTGCCTAAGCTGGTTCATGCCGATATGGATGAGGAACGCAAAAAGCTTGCAAGCGTTGATACAGGCGCGGTGAAGGAAAAGATTTCAAACCTGATTGATATTGATGATATGGGACTTGGCGCTTTCGGACTTGCGGCACTTATAGGACTTATAGTCGGCAATATCAGAATACCGCTTACAGCCCAGGGACTTTCCGGAACCTGCTTCTCGCTTACAACAACCGGCGGCGCGTTGATTACGTCACTTGTTTTCGGACATTTTTCTCATATAGGAAAAATAAACATTATGCCTCCCAAAAAGACTCTGGCTTGCCTCAGAGAACTTGGACTTATGATATTCCTGATAGGCGCCGGTGTTGCCGGAGGCGCAAATTTTGCTAAGTATTTCAAACCGATTTACTTCCTGTATGGTGCGCTTATGACTCTTGTGCCAATGATCATAGGCTATATTATAGCAACAAAGGTTTTAAAACTGAGTTTGCTCAATTCGCTTGGTTCCATTACCGGCGGAATGACAAGTACACCGGCGCTCGGAACACTTATCCATGTGGCAAAAACAGAGGATGTGGCTTCTGCATATGCGGCAACATATCCGATTGCCTTGCTTGCAGTTGTGCTTGTATCGCAGTTTTTGATAGTTATATTCGGTTAGGCTATCGTATGCCTAAGTTTAACAACAGGCGGCTTTAGCCGTCTGTTGTTATTTTTAAGTAATTACTTATTGCAAATACAAAACAATGGTGTTATAATGTATAAATCATATGCATCAATGGAGATGATTAAGTATGGCAGACGCAACAATTACATCAAAGTCCGATATGTGCCACGGACCGCTTGTAAAAAAGATGATTCTGTTTACGCTTCCGCTTATAGCGTCAAGTATGCTTCAGCTTTTGTTTAATGCAGCTGACGTAATAGTTGTGGGCAGATTTGCCGGAAGCGAATCCCTCGCGGCGGTCGGTTCTACAGGCTCTTTGATAAATTTGCTGGTAAATCTGTTTATTGGCTTGTCAATAGGTGCAAATGTTGTCGTTGCACGTGCCATAGGAGCCGGAGAAGGTGACGGAATACGGGATACGGTACACACGGCAATGACACTGAGCCTTATCGGAGGAATAATACTTACGGTTATCGGAGTTCCGCTTTCAAGATATGCGCTGGAACTTATGTCATCTCCGGAGGATGTAATAGATTTATCAACTCTGTACCTCAGAATATACTTTTTCGGCATGCCGGCAATGATGGTGTATAACTTTGGCAGTGCGATATTAAATGCTGTCGGCGATACAAAGCGTCCGCTGTATTTTCTTGTTGCTGCAGGCATAATAAACGTTATATTAAACCTGTTTTTTGTAATTGTGTGCGACTGGGGTGTTGCAGGAGTTGCCGCAGCAACGGTTATTTCACAGGTTGTATCGGCAGGATTGATTGTATATTGCCTTATGAGTGAGAGCGGTAATTTAAAGCTTGAACTTAAAAAGCTTGGAATTCGTGCAGACAAACTGAAAAAAATAATGAGAATAGGTATTCCGGCAGGTCTGCAGGGAATGGTATTTTCAATCTCAAAAATTGTTTTGCAATCCGCGATAAACTCTTTTGGCTCTGTTGTAATGGCAGGTAATGCGGCTGCACAAAATATAGAAGGCTTTATATATGTGGCAATGAACTCGTTCAGCCGTACAGCTTTGACATTTACCGGACAGAATTCCGGTGCAGGGGAACATAAAAGAGTTATGCGTGTATTTTTACTTTGTTCTCTGTTTGTTACAATTACGGGATTGCTGCTCGGACTGACTGCGCTTGGGTTTGGTACTGAATTGCTCGGTATATACTCGTCAGACGCCGAAGTTATTCACAGTGGACTCGTCAGAATGGAGTATATTTGCAGCGCATATGCGTTTTGCGGTCTTATGGATATTGCGGCGGGAAGCCTCAGAGGAATGGGCTATTCCGTGACGCCTATGATAGTTTCACTTCTCGGAGCATGCGGACTCAGAATACTTTGGGTATTAACTGTGTTTGCAGCACATCCGACAACGGGAGTGTTGTATATATCTTATCCTATAAGCTGGTCAATTACTTTTTCGGTATTGCTGATAAGCTTTGTTGTTATATACAAAAAACAGACAGTTACTAAGGCGGAATGATATGATAGCTAAGAAGATATTGCTTTTGCTGCCGGTTATAGCCGCAGCTGTAACAATTATAGCTGTATTAAGCAGCAGGCAGTGTGACACTGTTTTGACCGAGGTATCAAAAGAGAATTATCAGGATGGGCAAGTACAGGCGGATTTAAAACCCGGTGCAGTGTTAAACGGGGATAAAGTGGTTTTTAATTTTAGCTTTGATGATTTTATAAAAGCATATAATGCCAATGCCTACAGCAAAGGTAATGAACTTGCTGAAAGCTCCGAATGGATGAAGACAGACGGACATTCTCCGTATTTTGGGTATGCAGGCGATTGGTATATATTTTCTGCGGATAAAAGTATTGCTTCATTGCCGACTCTGTCGGTTTATACAAGCAGCGGCGAGGATTTCGTTTATGAAATAAAGCTTACATTTATAGACCATGATTACAGAGAAAGCTTGGCTGAAGAATATAAAAAAATGTGCAGCCGTGCATTGAAAACCGTTTTTGCGGAAATCGATGACAAAGAACTGTCTGAGCTATATGAAAAGCTTTATGCAACAGCATTAAATAACTTTCGCGATAACAGCTTTAACGGCAAACCGGCTATGCTGTATACCAAAAACAATATCGGGGTATATGGCTTTTATAAATCGGGTACGGTAAATATTTGTATAGTACCATTTTTAGCATAAAAGAAATTTTTTTACAATATAAACCAATAAACAAATTACATAAAACTCCTTTTTCTTGCAAACAATAGCATTGTAAAATTAAACAAGAGATAGGAGTTTTTATATATGAAAGCAACAGGAATTGTAAGACGTATAGATGACCTCGGACGTATAGTTATTCCAAAGGAAATCAGACGCACTATGAGAATACGTGAGGGTGACCCGCTTGAAATCTATACAGAAAGCAACGGAACGGTAATATTTAAAAAATATTCGCCTATAGGCGAGCTCGGCGAATTTGCTTCGCAGTATGCAGAATCGCTTTCAAAGGTAGCAGGGATACCGTCGTGCATAACCGATAAAGATAATGTAATAGCCGTATCCGGAATACCCAAAAAGGAACTGCGCGAAAAAAAGGTTTCGGGAGAGCTTGAAAGAGTTATGGCGTCAAAGACAGTGTTTCTTGCAAATCCGGGGGATAAAACAATACAGATAATTGACGAAAATGACCGTTACGGCGCAGGAGTGGTAGCGCCTATAGTATATGACGGTGACAGCATAGGCTCTGTAGTGTTTCTTGCGGATTCAGCCGATAAGGTCGGAGAGCTTGAAAGCAAGCTGGCAGAAACCGCTGCAGGTTTTTTGGGCAAAACAATGGAATAAAAATGACAAAACGGTACAGGAGGTTTAATTCCTGTACCGTTTTAATATGCGTAGCAGGAATTGATAGCCTGTCATTTAAAACCGCAGATCAGCTTGGCATCCTTTAGATGGCAAATAATGTGCCTATATGCAAGAAAACAGTATCGGCTTGCAAGAAGATTGTTAACAGACATTGACCGCAAAATTCGGCTGTGTTATAAGATAATATAAAGCATAGGCTGAAAGGTGGCATAATATAATGAGATTCAGACAGGTACATTTGGACTTTCATACCTCAGAGCATATAAATGATATAGGCTCAGGATTTGATAAAAAGCAGTTTCAGGAGGCACTGAAGACAGGAAACGTTGATTCAATAACGCTTTTTGCAAAGTGTCATCATGGCTGGATGTATTATCCGTCGGATATTGCCGAAATGCATCCGCATCTTAAATTTGATTTACTTGGGGCACAGATAGAAGCCGCACATGAAATCGGAGTAAAAACGCCTGTTTATATATCCGCCGGACTTGACGAAAAAATGGCAAGGCTTCATCCGGAATGGCTTTTCAGATACCCGGATGAAAGTATGAGCTGGGCAAGGGACTTTACAGAGCCGGGCTATCATATACTTTGTATGAACACTCTGTATATTGATTATCTGATAAAACAGATTGAGGAGGTATGTCGGCTTTATGACGCGGACGGAATATTTCTTGATATAATGGACGTAAGGGATTGTCATTGCAGAAGCTGCTGCAATGAAATGCTAAACCGCGGTTTGAATCCGTATAACAGAGAAAACTCGATTGAATTGGCAGAGAGAGCTTATAAAAACTATGCCGGGCGTGTACGCGCTGCGATTGATAAATATAAGCCCGGACTTCCGGTATTTCATAATTCAGGGCATATATATCAGGGCAGACGCGATTTGTCAGGCTATAATTCTCATCTGGAGCTTGAAAGTCTGCCTACGGGGGAATATGGATATGACCATTTTCCGATAAGTGCAATGTATGCGTCCGGAGTTGGTATGGAATATCTCGGAATGACAGGAAAGTTTCACGGGCACTGGGGGGAGTTTGGCGGATTTAAACACCCCAACGCTTTAAGATATGAGGTTGCATTAAATGCGGCTTTGGGGGCAAAATCATCAATAGGAGATCAGCTTGCACCGGATGGTCATATGGATTTGGAAACATACAAATTGATAGGCGCGGCATACAAAGAGCTTGAACCGAAGGAACCCTGGTTAGAGAATGTAAAGCCTGTTGCGGATATAGGCGTACTGTCATATGAGCATGTTTTAAGTATAGACGAACACAGATTTGAACGGAGTAATTCCCCGGATACAGGCGCAGTCAGAATTTTGCTTGAGGGTAAATTTTTGTTTAATTTTATAGACGCTGAGGCAGATTTTGAAAAGTATAAGGTTATTGTTTTGCCGGATATGGTAAGAATTACACTTCAAACCGAAAATAAACTGAAACGCTTTATAAAAAACGGAGGAAAGCTTTTGGTAACGGGAAAATCGGGGCTGTATGCCGATGCAAATAAGTTTGCATTTGATTTCGGAGTCAGATATATCGGAGAGGCGCAGTATAATCCGGATTACTTCAGACCTGTAACCGAGATTGACGGGTTGGGCGATACGGGATATGTGTTTTATTCGCGCGGGCAATGGACAGAGCTTACGGACGGAAAGGAACTTGCCGTGCGTGAGAATCCGTATTTCAACCGCAGTGCGGCACACTTCTGTTCACATCAGCACACGCCGGACAGCGGAACGTACGGAGGTCCCGGTATGACTGAGGGAAAGGACGGAATATACATATCTTGGGAAATCTTTACGGATTATGCGCTTAAAGGGAATCTGGCGTATAAGCAAATAGTACATTTTGCTTTAAATAAGCTTCTCGGAACAGAAAAAACCTTAACGACAAACCTTCCGGCACAGGGAGTAGCAACCGTGATGCGTCAGGGAGAGAGAATGATTATTCATTTTTTATATGCTTCTCCGGTAAAACGCGGCGAAGCCACGGAGGTTATTGAAGACATAATACCTGTATACGATATTACCGCAAGTGTTAAGTGCAGCAAAACGCCGAAACGCGTATACCTTGCACCGTCCGGAGAGGATATAGATTACAGCTTTACCGGCGGTGAGGTGAAGTTTAAACTGAAAAAACTGGAAAATCATCAGATGGTTGTAATAGAATAAATATAAAATGGGAGCAGTTTTAAAACTGCCCCCATAACTTTATTTTATAATAGGCATTGAAATCATTACCGACGTACCTTCATTTACTGACGAATCTATTGTAATACCATATTCTTCGCCAAATATAAGTTTAATTCTCTGGTTTATGTTTTTAAGACCTATATGCTCCGATGAGTTATTATCAATATTCTCTGTGCTTGCGCGGAGTTCTTCAAGCTTTTCAGGTTCAATTCCGATACCGTTATCGCTGACTTCATAATAAAGCATATCTCCGACAGAAAAAACCTTTATACTTATCTTTCCGCGTTTTTCGGCAAACATTGGACGTATTCCGTGCGTCAGACTGTTTTCTATGACAGGCTGCAAAACCATCTTAAGTGTTTTTTTGTCTTTAACAGCGTCATCGGTTTCCCATTCTATATCAAAGTTATTATTGTATTTTATTGATTCAAGCTCTAAGTATTTTGCCGCATATTTAATCTCGTTTTCAACAGACGTTATATATTCTACGCTTGAAAGTGAGTTGTATAACAGGTCGCTCAGCAAGGTTATCATTTTGCAGGCGGGGTTTTGCGGGCTTTCATAATTTGCTATGCTTAAATGTATATGGTTCAGTGTGTTGAACAGAAAATGTGTGTTAAGCTGTGACTGCAAAGCCACAGACTGAGCCTTTCTAATCTGATTTATACTGTTTACAAGGTCTTTTTCCATTTCCTTATTTTTAGCCTGTATTTTCATAACGTTTTTTACGATAAAGGACAGCTTTGATTTTGTGTTTTCCTCAGGTACGGTTTCTGTATTAAGGGCAGAAACAATGGTCGACATATATCTTGATGATAAGATAAACATATAAGCGACCGCGCCGAAAGCGAGCAGGAAAATAAGCAAAAAGGTTATTGCGGTGTGATAAAAAATTGAATTTGAATTAGGTGCGTATGTGCAGGTGTAATAGACGTTTGCGTTTTCAATTTTGTATGTTGAAGATACAAGACTATGCCTTTTGTAAACCGAACCGGAGAGAACTTCGTCCGATAATTGTGTGCCTGTAAGTCCGGTATCTGAGGAAAACAAAACCGTGCCGTCTGAACTGCTTACTGATATTGTATCCGCATCGGGAAAGCTAAGCTCGGAAAGCAGCGTATGCGGATCAAATTCAAAAATCAGAATACCCTCGACAGCGGCAGAAACACTAATGTTATAACATACAAAAAACTTGTCATCGGAATATGTCATATAGAAGTTTTCGTTTGAACTTTGGTATGCATCATACCAGGCGGTATTGTAGAAGTCCTTTCTGTAGTTGCTGTTATGAAACGAGAATACATAATCACTGGCGAATGAATAAAGATGTATTGAGTTAAGCGTAGAGTTTGTTGCAACAAATCTCGATAATGTTCCGCGTATGTCTGAAAACACACTGTTCTGAAACAGCTTGGATTCCTTGAAAGGGTTTTCGGAACTGAGAATCATTGATACTGCGGAGGTTGAAGATATATACAGATAGTCTTTGTTAAGCTCGTCTATAAGATTTGACATATAGTTAAAGCTTTTTGAAAAATCAGATTCCAGGACATCATTGCGTTCATTTTTAACAGAATTTGTGTATGTGCTGAAGCTTTTGCAGGTAATGGCAAGTACGGGAATCAGCAGCACAAAAAAGAAGCT
>CAJLFL010000012.1 GCA_905205855.1 uncultured Eubacteriales bacterium
GGTATATGTGCGGATTGTGGTAAGCGGCGTTTTAAGTTCGTGTGATACCTCCGCAACAAATTTCTGACGTGCGGCTTCAAGATTAAACTGCTCAGTCACGTCCTCAAAAACACATACAATACCGGCAATTTTATCATTGTCCATCTTAAACGGTACAAAATAAGCCTTTATATGACTTCCGCCGACAAGTAAATCCCGTACTTCTGTTTTAGAGCGTTCAAGATACAAAAATTCAGCCATACAAACATTTGCTTTTTGTTCGCGCAGAAATTTATCAAATTTTACGTCCTCCGGATTGGTTATACCGAATATTTTTTTTGCAGCGGTGTTTATATGTACCACATTCTGGTCGGTATCAAAGGCAATAATTCCGCTGTTTATGTGCTCAAGAATAACCTCTACCTTGTGCTTTTCGGTATTCACCTGATTCAATGTGTCATTCATCATTCTTCCCATGTGGTTAAATGCCCTTACAAGGTCGCCAATTTCACCGGAGGGCTGCTTGGCAAGCTCCGGTTCAAAATTGCCTATGGCAAAGCTTTCCGCACGTTTGGTAAGCTTTTTCAGCGGTGCTGAGGTTTTTCTTGCCGCAATGATTCCGGCTGCCGCTGCAAGGATTATACAGAAAAGCAGAGTCCATAGCGTACTTGCGACGTTTTGGCGGAGCGCAGCATTAAGATTTGTTTTGTTGTCACGGATATAAAGGATATATCCGTCGGCGGCAGAATCGCCGTTTTTGATAAACATGGCATAGTCCATATAATTATCAAAAAACTTTACCTCGTCACCCTTTGCTGCGCGCATCGCTGCTGACAGATTCGGCGTTACAAGCACGGTTTCCGGGCGCAAAGCGGACGGGTATATCACAGAGGCATCGCGTGCACTGAGAACAGAACAGCTTCGGCTTTCGCTGATTCCCAATGCTCCCGACCAGCGGTTCAGCTCCTGTTCAAGCTGAGTAAGCTTTACTGCGTCATCCTGCTCTGAGGTAAGAATATATTGAATTGACCGCGGCAAATCGCTTTTGCTTATCTCGGTCATGCTGTTTTTAAAATTATTCTGACAGGCGGTAACGGTGTTTATCGTACAGAAGGTTCCGGTGATAATAACCGCAAGAATGACCGCCGACACAATCAGACCTGTCAGTCTGCGGTACAGCTGAGAAAACATTATAATAATACTCCTTTTTGGGATGTAAATATTTTGGGCAGATGCTATCTGCCCATATGGGGTGTGTACGCCATGCAATATCCGTGTGGGTTTTGTATAATTTTGCGGGCGGATGCACAGCCGCCACTACGGGGTGTGTGCCGTACAATATCCGTATATGATTTGTAATACGCCGTAGGGCAACCCTGTGTGGTTGCCCGTTTTGATGTCCGTGCCTATTCGGACGGATGCTAAGCCGTGAAAAGCCTTACAATATCGTTAAATGTGGCATATACCATCAGCAAAATCAAAAGAATAAATCCGGCTGCGTGTACCCATCCCTCTTTGTCACGCGGTACGGGTTTGCGGAATATAAGCTCAATAAGCACAAAGAATATTCTGCCTCCGTCCAGAGCCGGCAGAGGCAAAAGGTTCATCAGACCGATATTGACAGCCAAAAATGCCGCAAAAAACATAAAATCAAACAAACCGCTTTGGGCAACGGTATTCATTGCGCTGACAACGCCGACAGGGCCGGAAAGGTCGTTAAGCCCGGCTTTTCCGCTGATTAACATTCCCAAAGAGATAAAGACAACCTTAACCATCCATACCGTCTGGAAGAAAGCCTCGTGCAGAATTGAAAGCGGCGCCGCCGGAGCGACCTTTATGTTAAATCCGATAACATAGCCGCGGCTTCCGTCCTCATATTCGGTTTCCATAGGGGTAAAGGTCTGTGTATATTTCTTTCCGTCACGCAGATAAGTAAGAGTGGATTCTCCGCCGCCTGCCTGCGAAAGCTCAAAGCTTAAATCACGTCTTATATGCACGGATTTTCCGTTTATTGCTACAATTTTATCTCCCGGCTGCAAAAATTCCGCCGCTGAGGCTGACGGATTTACCTCATCAACGGTGGTAGAGGCAATTCCGCCGCTGCCGATTGCCGAAACGGTGACAAGGCATAATACGATAACAAAGCCGAGTAAAATATTCATAAACGCGCCTGCTGCAAGAATAACTATACGCGGCAGCGGTTTTTTGCTGCTGAATGAGCCCGGTTCTGAGCTGTCTTCGTCCTCGCCCTCCATTTTGCAATAGCCGCCCATCGGAATTGCTCTTATTGAATACAGAGTTTCCTTGCTCTGCTTTTTCCAGATTGCGGGCCCCATACCGATTGCAAATTCATGAACGGTAACACCGAAAATCCGCGCCGATATAAAATGACCGAACTCATGAATAAAAATTATTAACGAAAAAATAATGATTGCTCCTATAACTGTAAAGACCATGATTTACCTCCTGTTTGCTTTTGCCCTGATTTCCGCGTCCACAGTCAATAAATCCTCAATCGTGGGATTGGGGATATTCTTATAATCGGACATGGTTCGTTCAACCCTGTCCGCAATATCCAAAAAGCCTGTTTTGTCTGCCAAAAAGTCCGCAACGGCAACCTCGTTTGCCGCGTTCATGACGGTCGGCATTATGCCGCCCTGCTTGCCTGCCTGCTTTGCCAAAGCAAGACAGCGAAAGGTTTTTTCATCCGGCTTGAAGAACGTCAGCTTTCCGACAGCCGCAAGGTCAAGCCGTTTGTCCGGTGACGGCATACGGTCAGGATATGTAAATGCGTATTGAATCGGATGCTTCATGGATGGAAGTGACATCTGTGCAATGACGCTGCCATCACAAAATTCTGCCATAGAATGAATTATACTCTCACGTTGGACAACGACTTCAATATCGTCAATCTCCACATCAAAAAGCCAGTGCGCTTCCAAAACCTCAAGACCTTTATTCATAAGGGTTGCACTGTCTATTGTAATTTTTGCGCCCATGCTCCAGGTCGGATGCAGCAGCGCCTGTTCTTTTTTTATTGATTTAAGCTCCGCCGCGATTTTGCCGAAAAACGGCCCGCCCGAAGCGGTAAGAAGGAGTTTTTCTATTTCGCCGCGGTTCCCGGCTTGAAGGCATTGAAAGATTGCACAATGTTCGCTGTCTACCGGTAAAAGCCTTACACCTGCGCTGCGTACAGCGTCAATAAAAATTCCGCCTGCCGTTACAAGGGTTTCTTTATTTGCAAGCGCTATGTCCTTGCCGTTTTTTACGGCGTTAAGCGTTGGCACAAGTCCGGCAAAGCCGACTATTGCCGACAAAACCATATCGGCATCGGTTTCTGCGGCTATAAAGCTGAGTCCCTCCTTGCCGGACAGAACGGTACAGCCTGTATCTGCGACCGCTGTTTTGAGCAGCTTTGCCGATGCTTCGTCCGCGACAGCTGCATACGGCGGAGAAAATTCACGTATTTGTTCCTCCAGCAGCTTTATGTTTTTGTTGCCGGATATTCCGGTAAGCTCAATATCCTTGATTCCGCGTAAATCGCGCAGAACCTCCATAGCCTGTGTGCCTATTGAACCGGTAGAACCCAGTATTGCCAGCTTCATTTTCAGGTGCTCCTATTTTATTCAGATTTAAATAAATATTCCTATTTCAGTCAAAAACAGAAATATAACGGGTGCGACAGTGATTATACTGTCGCAACGGTCAAGTATTCCACCGTGACCGGGCAGAAGCTTGCCGAAGTCTTTTATGTTATATTGCCGCTTTATAACAGAACCGATAAGGTCGCCGATTTCCGATATAACGGCACTTATCAGACCGAGTATAAACAGCCGTACAAGGCTTAGCTTTTCGCCATCAAGCGCACCGGAGAAAAATCCGTTTATTATTGCGCCGAAGATTATAAAGCACAAAGCGCAGCCGAGCAGTCCTCCGACAGCGCCCGCAACGGTCTTTTTGGGACTTATGCCGGGACAAAGCTTTTTGCCGCCAATGCTGCAGCCGACAAAATATGCAAAGGTGTCTGTCATAAATGCGCCGATAAACACAAGCCATATATATACGGTGCCGTGTTCAAGATTGCGTATGTAAATGATATGCGACAGGAAGTACGGAATATAAATCAATCCCGTCAGAAGTACAGCAATGTCAGAAAACTTCAGCGTTTTATGCTGAATAAGCATAAGTATAAACAATGCCATGATGTATAAGTAAACAAGTGACATAACCACATGGGGTTTAAAAAATCCGGCAAGAGGAATAACGATTGCCGCAATAATACCCAGGGTACATATTGCATAGTTTTTTTTCAGACCGGTGGCACCGTAGTATTCATGCAGACCTATAATTGACGCTGCCATAACAATTGCGATTACCACAGGGGACGGACTAAGCAAAAAAAGTATAATAAGCGGTACGCCGAGCACTGCGGTAAGAACCCTTTTCTTTAAAGAAGAATCCATTTTATTTCACTCCTCCAAACCGTCGGTCACGGTTTTGATAGTCCAGTATAGCCTGCTTCATGTCGGCCTCGGTAAAATCGGGCCAGCATATATCGCTGTACCAGAATTCGGCATACGCCGCCTGCCACAGCATAAAATTGGACAGCCGCTTTTCTCCGCTGGGGCGTATTATCAAATCTACCTCAGGCAGACCGGCAGTGTCAAGATAACCGGCAAAGCTCTGTTCTGTCAAATCTGAGGCTTTAAGGCTGCCGTTTGCGGCTTCATCTGCGATTTTCCTTGCCGCACGGACAATTTCATCCCTGCCGCCGTAGTTTAAGGCAATGTTCAGTATCATTCGTTTGCCGGAGGAGGTAACATCCTCCGCGTGTGCGATTGCCTTTTTGATTTTATCGCTCAGCGGCGAAATATCTCCGCTGATTTTCAGTTTCATATCTCTGCCGCGGAACTTTTCCTCAACCTGCATAAGATAATCGTACAGCAAATCCATAAGTGCGTCAATTTCCTTTTGAGGGCGGGACCAGTTCTCGGTGGAAAAAGCATAAACGGTAAGTACACGTACGCCCAGGGCGTTGCAGCAGTCACAGATGTTTTCAAGAATATCCGCACCGCGTTTGTGGCCGGCAGAACGCGGCAAGCCGCGGCGCTTTGCCCATCTTCCGTTGCCGTCCATTATTACGCCTATATGTTTGGGAATATTGGACATATCAAGCTCTGTGATGTTGGGTTCCTTTTTAAAAAAGAACATGTATGTACCTCCCGTGTACTGTTATTAAGCGTTTTAACGCTGTATTTTCATGGGTTTGCCCGTTTGGGCTATATTGAGTTCATAGCCGAGCGCAATATCCGCCCCTCAAAACCGTAGTTCGGATTGCTCCCTCTCTGTTGACAGAAAGGAAGCAATCCGATATGCAGCGTAATTTATAAATCATCTTCTTTTGAACAATGCCAAGCTGATTTTCAGCTTTTTTGGCTTATACCTCAAGAATTTCTTTTTCCTTTTCGGCTATAATACCGTCAATTTGTTTTACAAATTTATCGGTCATTTTTTGAATCTGTTCTTCCATATCCTTCAGGTCATCCTCGGTAATTTCATTTGCTTTTTTCTGTTTCTTAAACTGTTCTATCGAATCCCTGCGGATATTGCGTACGGCAACCTTTGCCTCCTCACCGCGCTTTGAAACGCTCTTGTTAAGTTCTTTTCTGCGTTCCTCCGTAAGCGGCGGAAAGTTAAGACGTATAACCTTGCCGTCGTTGTTCGGGTTGATGCCTATGTCAGAGGCAAGTATAGCCTTTTCAATCTCTTTGAGGACAGAAACGTCCCACGGCTGGACAATTATTGTCCGTGCCTCCGGTACAGAGATTGTGCCTACCTGTGCAAGCGGAGTCTGAACTCCGTAATACTCAACCGTAATTTTATCCAGTATTGCAGGGTTTGCGCGGCCTGCGCGTATGGATGCCAAATCACCCTCCAGAGAGTTGATTGCTTTTATCATTTTAGATTCTGTATTTTTCATATAATCCGCCTTTCTGTCCGCCGTTGCAGGCAGACGGTTATTTATTTGCGTACAACTGTTCCGATTTCTTCGCCCATAACGGCGCGCTTGATATTTTCCGGATCATCAAGGCCAAAGACAACAATGGGAATATCGTTATCCATACAAAGGGAGGTAGCGGTGGAGTCCATAACACCCAGTCCCTGGTTTAAAACGTCTATAAACGAGAGTGAGGAATACTTCTTTGCGTTGGGGTTGAGGTTTGGATCGCTGTCGTATACACCGTCAACCTTTTTGGCAAGCAGGATAACCTCTGCGTCAATTTCTGCCGCGCGCAGCGCAGCAGTCGTATCGGTAGAGAAGAACGGGTTTCCCGTGCCGCAGGCAAATATAACAACACGTCCTTTTTGCAGATGTCTTGCCGCTTTAAGGCGGATATAAGGCTCTGCAATCTGACGCATCTCTATTGCGGTCTGGACGCGGGTTTCAACGCCAAGCTGTTCCAGGGCGTCCAAAAGAGCAAGCGAATTGATTACCGTTGCCAGCATGCCCATGTGATCCGCGCGGGAGCGATCCATGCCTTCGCCGGTGCGGCCGCGCCAGAAGTTTCCGCCGCCGACAACAATAGCAATTTCAACGCCCATGTCATAACATTCTTTAATTTTTTGAGCGATTGCGTCGATTGTCGGCTGGTCAAGACCAAAGCCCTTGTCGCCTGCCAGAGCTTCGCCGCTGATTTTTAACATTATTCTCTTGTACTTTGGTTTGTTCATTTAATTTGCTCCTTTGGTATATTTTATTCCCCTGATGAGGAGTTTGATGACGAAGATTTTGAAGATGATGATCCTATGGAGGATGAGCTGCTCCCCGATGAGGATTTTGTGGTCGAGGCAGAGCCGGATTTTGCGGTTGAGGTTGGCTTTGCCGATGATGAGTTTTTATCTCTTTCGGACTCAAGTATAGTCAGCTGATCCTGCAAAAGCTGAACATTCTCTTTGAGGCGCTTGTTTTCCGCCTCAACGGAGGTCTGGTCGTTTTTGCTTTCGTTTTCAGCCTGTATCATTATTTGAAACGAGCAGGTAAAGGCGGCGAGAAACACGCCGGTAAGTATAAATATCAGTCCAAAGACAACAAGTGTTTTTCTGCCTTTGCCAGTAGATTTTTTTTGCTTTTTCGGTTTTTCTTCTCTCATAACAGGTGTTTCCTTTCAAATTTACTTGGACATCAGCCATGTGCCCAGTGCACCGAGGTTAAGTACGCCGGTAAGCAGCATAGACATAATCAGACCGGAAATTATAATTCCGCCGAGTATTGCCGGCAGAGCATACTTAAACCGGATATCAAGAAGCGAGGCAATCATAGAACCTGTCCATGCCCCGGTTGTGGGAAACGGTATTGCGACAAATATCATCAGCGCGCCCGCACTTGCACGGCTCAGTTTGCCTGCCTTGCGGTGGGTGCGATCCTCAAGCCAATGCGCGAATTTTCCGAAAAGACGTGTCTTTTTAAGCCATTTTACAATAGGTCGGAAAACCAACATTATAAACGGTACGGGCAGAAAGTTGCCGAATACCGATATGATGTATGATATTAAAATATGTGCAAAGCTGCCGTCAGTATTGGCAAAGGCGTAAATCATAGAACCGCGTATCTCGGATACGGGAATCGCGGACAGAAAAAATGTCCATAAATAATTTGCTGCGGTGTTGTCCATCTGCATACCTCATTCTTTTGCTTTGATACAGTATAACATAAAATATTTACAGTTTCAAGAAAAATTTACTCCGTCCGAACCGTGTGCCTATCTTCTGCGCCGTCTGCGCTTTGCACGTTTAAGCTCCTGACTGAAGCTGTATACGGTAAACGCCGCAAAAATTATAAAGGCGGCTAATAAAATATACACTGCCCAGCGTATCAGAGCAACGCTCCATAAAGCCTCGCCGGCTGCCATAACCGGCCAGAAAATGCTGCGCTCTATATCCGCGTCCACACAAAGCTGAACCGTTCCGATTTCCTGTCCCTGATATATAATGGAGGCATCAGATACGGTCTGTCCTTTTTTGAGCGGCGCATACAGCGCGTCCGGGGTATTAAGCCGGAATTCAAGCTGATCCGCCGAAACGTCCTTAGGTACTACGACATAGGTTTCCGCCGCCGCTGACAGAGTAACGCTGTCCTTTGAGCGTCCGCGCTTTACTTTTATCTCACCAAGAATTTTATCCTTTGAAACAGCTCTTATACTTCCAAAGTTGTTAAAACCGTAATCTAACATACGGATAGAATCTTTATGCGAGTCGCTTACGTCCTTACCGCCGAAAAGCACGCCGATAAGCTCCATCCCGTTACGCTTTGCTGCGGAAACAAGGCAGTTTCCGGCTTCTTTGGTTCTTCCGGTTTTGATTCCGATTGAATTTTTGTAATAATAGTCTCTGTAACGCATGGTGGACAGCAGACCGTTTGTATTGATATAGTATCTTTCCTTTTCTGTCTTGTTGGTCGGCGGAATTTTTACATGTGCAATGTCCACAATATTTCGGAAAGTATCATGCTTCATTGCCTCCCGTGCTATTTTAGCCATATCCGCCGCTGTGGTATAGTGATTCTCATCATGAAGTCCGTGCGGATTTGCAAAATGCGTATCATTCAGTCCAAGCTGCTGTGCGCGGTCGTTCATACGCTGTGCAAAAGCGTCCGGGCTTTGGCTCAGCCTGTATGCTATAGCCAGCGCAGCGTCATTTCCGGAGGGAATCATAAGTCCTTTAAGGAGGTTTTCAAATGAAATAATTTCCCCCTCTTTAAGAGCCATATTGCTGCCGTCCGGATCAAGACCTTCAAGCATCTGAGGGGTTATTTCGATTTGCTCGTCCATACTGACCTCACCTGCGGCAACAGCTTCTACCGCTATAAGGGCGGTCATGACCTTTGTTGTGCTTGCCGGATACATTCTTTTGGAGCTGTCGGATTCAAACAATACCTGTCCGGTTGAGGACTCTATCAATATTCCTGTTTCGCCGCTGCCGAGAATCGGACGTCCCTGACTGTCGGTTTTCGGCTGTTCCTTTTCCGCTGAGGAATCCGAACCGTCCGATTTTTTGCCGGCTTCCGTTTCGGTACTCTGCGAGCTTTGCGTTTCGGTTCCGACCGCAAAGCCGAACGACGGCGCTATAGCCGAGGCGCCCATAATCAGCGCGCATAAAACGGCGGTTGTTTTTGTTTTATTTATCTTTATCACGTTTTTCAGTTCCTTTACAGTTGTTTTTGTCTTTCAAGGCGTTCTCTTTCAGCCTGAGAAAGCCGTATATATTGCGGTACAAGCTCTCCGTACGGAACGGTATTTCCGCCGGTAAACGCCTTTAAGCCAAGCTCTGCAACCGAGGCGGCAAGATTCATGTTGTTCATACGCTGTGCAAAAACTGCCGTATCGCCGAGAGCGCTTATGATTTCTTCTTTAAACGGATATACTCCGTCGCCGCAGAACAAAACAGGCATGCTTTGCTGTTTAAGCTCGTCAAGCAGCGCTGTCAGCGCGATTGCTCTGTCATCACAAAGACGGTTAAGCTCTCTGCCGCCGCCAAACAAGGCGTTATAGACCTGACCTCTCCTTGCGTCCAGTATCGGACTGATTATTCCGTCATACAAGGCATTGTTGTTGGCAAGTGCCTCCAGTGTGGAAATCGCAGCGCAGGGCTTTCCGAATGACTGCGCCAATGCCTTTGCTGTTGCAATACCTATACGCACACCGGTAAACGAGCCGGGACCTGCAGCGGCGGCAAAACAGTCAACCTCGCTGACATCACGCTCTGCCATCTCAAACATTGCCTCAATCTGCGGCATCATTTTCTGCGAATGTGTGCGGTTGTGATTGACAACGGTCTGGGCGATAAGCTTGTCCTCGTCCATAAGGGCGGCGGTTGCCACCATACAGCAGGTATCTATTCCGAAAATCAGCATATTTTTATCTCCCTGTAGTTTTCATCTATATCCGGGTTTTTGCAAAACTCGACACGTATTGTATTCTCCGGCAGAACCGCGCCGATATTGTCCGCCCATTCTATAAGGCATATCCCGTCGCCAAAAAGATAGTCGTCCATCCAGTCGCATTCGTCGGGATTTGGGTTTTCCAGCCGATATACGTCAAAGTGGTAAACAGGAACCCTGCCGTCATACTGGTTCACCAAAGTAAATGTCGGACTGGTTACGCTGTCACCGCCGCCAAAGTAATCGACAACACCCTTGACAAAATGCGTTTTTCCGCAGCCAAGTCCGCCGATAAGCGCCAGAATATCGCCCGGTTTAAGGCTTTTGGCCGTTTCAAAGCCAAGTCTGCGCGTTTCTTCGGGCGAGTGTGTTTCGTATTTTTTCATAATTTAACTCCATATATAGTATCTACGTATTATTATATAAATTTAAGACGCTAAAGTCAATACAAAACTATTGAATTTTATGTCGGATTCTGTTACAATATTAAAAAAGGCAAAAGGACTGATAAAATGGAAAGAGTAGATAAAAATAATTATTATCTTGATATAGCCGAAACCGTAATAGAGCGCGGCACTTGTCTGCGCCGCAACTTCGGTGCAATAATCGTCAAGAATGACGAAATCGTGTCAACCGGATATTCCGGTGCACCGAGAGGGAGAAAAAACTGTTCAGATTTGGGATTTTGCATGCGTGAGCAGTTAAAGATTCCGCGCGGCGAGAGGTATGAGCTTTGCCGCAGCGTCCATGCTGAGGCAAACTGTATAATCTCAGCAGCACGCCGTGATATGATCGGCGGCACGCTTTATCTTGCCGGCAAGGACGCCAAAACGGGCGAACTTGTCCCCAATGCAAGCAGCTGTGCAATGTGTAAGCGTCAGGTCATCAATGCCGGGATAGATAAGGTCGTTATCCGCAACACGCCGACGGAATATACGGTTGTTGATGTAAAGGAATGGATTGAAAACGACGATTCGCTTGACGGAAGCTTTGGATATTAAAGCGGATATATAAAATTTGTACTCAATCACGCGCCGGCGGAGGTGCAGCCGCGTCGTGGCATATGTATGTGCCATTCCGTAGGGGCGGCTGTGTATCCGCCCGCAAGATATTGAACAATAATTTTACATAAGAAAGCCGCACCGGGCAACCACATGGGGTTGCCCCTACGATATCAAATAATATACAATGTATACACAATCCGTAGGGGCGACCCCATGTGGTCGCCCGCTTGAATTATTAAAGCTTACTTTATCCGCCCGAAAACATAGGCGTGGTAACGGATGCTCACATAAAAACAAACGCTCATACAAAATAAACATTATAAAAATAATGATTTAAAAAAAGGGGTATTTTCTCAGACTTATGAGAAAGTACCCCATTATTTTTTGTTTACAGCTTTAGTATAGCCATTGCTATGCTGAAGAATATCATAACCGAGCAGGTGTCAAGTATTGTCGAGAGCAGCGGCGCTGCCATCAATGCAGGATCAAGACCGCATTTTTTTGCAAGCATAGGCAGAATACAGCCGATACATTTTGCAAGAATAACTATTCCGATAAGACTCAGTCCCGATATAAGTGCAAGGTTAAACAGGCTTACCTGTGATATAACGTCTGCGTTATGGCTATACATAAGATAAATTCTTCCGGCGTTTACCAAAGCCAGAACCAGGCCTGCAAGCAGACCTATGCGAAGCTCCTTGAAAACAACGCGGAAAAAGTCTTTAAAACGGATTTCGCCCAGGGCAAGACCGCGGATAATCATGGTGGAACTTTGCGAACTGCAGTTACCGCCCGTTCCCGTAAGCATGGGGACAAATGCAACAAGAATCGGTATTGCGACAAAGGCGTTTTCATACTCCTGCAGAATACTTCCGGTAATTGTCGCTGAAAGCATAAGAAACAGCAGCCAGAATATACGGTTTTTGGCGTGCTTCCATGCCGGAGTTTTAAGATAGGTATCCTCACTCGGCACAACGGCTGCCATCTTGGTAATATCCTCGGTGTTTTCGTCCTGCAGGACGTCAATAGCGTCATCGACGGTGACGATTCCGACAAGGCGATCCTCCGCGTCAACAACCGGAAGCGCCAGAAAGTCGTACTTGTCAAACATGATGGCAACATCCTCTTTATCCTCAAGAGTGTTTACATAAGTGATGTTGGTTTCCATTATCTCGTCTATCGCCTGATTATAATCCGAAAGCATAAGATCTTTCGCCGATACAAGACCGATAAGCTTGCGGTTTTCGTCCGTGACATAACAGGTATAGATGGTTTCCTTATCAACACCTATACGGCGTATGCGGTCAAACGCCTCTGCTACCGTCAGATGCTTTTTAAGATCGACATACTCGGTTGTCATAATGCTGCCGGCGCTGTCCTTGGGATACCGCAAAAGCTGATTTATGTCCTTACGCATCTCCGGATCGGTATGGCGCAGAATTCTTTTGACCACGCCTGCCGGCATTTCTTCTATAAGATCCGCCGCGTCATCGGCGTACATTTCGTCAATGACGTTTTTAAGCTCGCGGTCACTGAAGGCGGAAATCAAAAACTCCTGACGGTCATTGTCCATCTCGACAAAGGTTTCCGCGGCAAGTTCCTTGGGCAGAATTCTGAAAAGTATAAGGAATTCCGATTCTTCGGCGTCCTGTAAAATCTGCGCAATATCCGCAGGATTAAGAGAGGTCAGAAGCTCGCGCAGCTGACCGAATTTTTTTTGTTCAAGCAACTCCGACAGCTGCTCCATCTCCGGTTCTTTTAAATTTTCTTCCATTTTGCATGCTCCTTTCGCTGAGCCGGACAAGAACAACCCCAATCCGCTCGTAAAAGCGTAATTGCGGTGACCTTCGGCTGATTAGATGTTGTATGGGAAGAAAACCTGCCGGACGGGATGCGGCTTGTCCGCACCCCGAAAGCGCATAATTATTATGCGCACAGCCGTATGTCCGAAAGCAGAATACTTCGGACGGAGCTGCTTCGCCCGCCGGGTTTTGCTCCGTTATTACTGCTGTTACTGCCTGCGTCCATACGACCACCTCTTTTCATAAAAGTATATACATATTATTTTGTTATTATTATTTTTGCACTGCGTTGATTTGGTTTGAGTATAAAGTCTATCAGATAAGCGGTTTCCAAATCCTTCATTGAGGATTTGACTATATTATTGCGCGGTCTGAAGCTTTCTTCGCTGATCTTTATGCCGCATGCCTCCGGACACTCAATTTTCCGGCCGTCAATCATAACATATTGATTACTGCCGACGCCGGAAAGCTGCGGCTTTATCCTGGTGACAAGCCGCTCCCTTATATCTTCGGAAAACTCATCGGTTATTTCAATTCCGTTTTCATTAAGTTCAAAGCGTCTGACAATTCTGTCCGCGTTATATGCACCGCTCAGGTCAAGTTCAAAAACGGCTTCGTCCGCGCGTAAAACCCTTGCTGTGCCGCTTTCGCCCGGTATCTGCTCATAATCGCACGGCTGCGGCAGATTATGACCGCGTGCCGAGGCACACAAATTCTTTTTATAGCGGACGCTTTTGTTAAAATAGTCCCTCTCATATACCGGCCAGCCCAAGTCATCTATTATATATTTTCCGCCGGAATAAAAAATAAAGCTGCCTAAATCATTATGATTGTGCGGCTCTGCATTGCAGCCGCCCTTTGCGGCAAAAGCATAGCCGGACTTTTTGTTTATATACCACATGGAATCGGTATAAAAAGTATAGCCGGTATCGTCTGTGCCTTGCTTTGCCTTGTTTTCGTCGTACCAATAAAAATCCCTCAGCATATTGCACATACGATAGCGCAAATCATCATCAAAAAGATTTTCGTACTTTTCCGGAGGAATACTGTAGCCGTATTCCTCAGATAAAAACATGAATAATCCTATATTAAAGCTAAGCTCATGCGGTGCGTCCGAAAACGGAACGGTATTATTTTCGCCGATATACATATTCTGTCCGAAGCCGGCAATATTTTTGACCTTTGGATTTTTAAAATAATCCGTTTTGCCGTTTGTGTATTCACGCAAAAGCCGCGCATAATAGCAGAAGAAGCCGAAGCCGTACATCCAGTACAAGGCGCCCTCCATACAGCAGCCATCGTTTTCGTAGCTGTCAAGAAAGTCCGCGACCGACGCCTCCAGCCGCGGCAGGGTTGTGTTTAACTCCTCGTCCATGCCGAGGTAAATCATTGCTGCGGCTACGCCTGCAGGGCATACTGCCGACCAGTTGTTTTTTACCCATTGTATGTCGTTGTTCATATACGGATTTACAATCCTGCGTCTGATTTCAAATTCTACCCTGTCATAAACCATTTTGCTGATACGGTTCTTTGTAAGATAGACTGCCTCGGACAAATAAAATGCGGTTTCTGAGGCAAAAAGGTCAATGGTCGTTACATAATCCTGTATATTTTCACATTTGGAGATGTGGGCGTGTGCAGGAATACACCATGCAAATTCATCACATATTGCCCAGATTATATCCTCAAGCTCCTTTAAATATACGTCATTGTCCTCGTAAAGAGTCATGACTAAAAAGGCATTGAGCCTTCTGCGGTGTTCAATGTATTCCGCCTCAAAGTTCAGTCTTTCGCCGGTTCTCAGCCCCTCGGCGTAAAGCGAATACTTTAAGGCTTTAATAGGTGTGCCGATATACTTGTCTGCGGCGTCCCTCACGCCGGCAATAAGCTTTTCGGTATGCCCGTTCCGCGGAAGATGCCCGGAAAAATTATTATACATAACGCCAACTCCTTTAAATAGTATTTTAGCACAGGACAATTCGTTTTTCAAGAGATAAAAGCAGATTTTACTTTTTTTACTGTTTTACTTGACAAAAATACCAAATGGGTGTAGAATATTGAAATGTTACAGAAATGTTACAGAATTATTTTTCGTTTGTAACAGTATAAAGGAGTGCTTTTGATTTTGAAGTTGTATAAAAGGGTTTTGACATTATTTGTTGCGGCATATATTGTTTGGGGAGGTTCTTCCGCATATGCGCTTAGTATTTCCGCACGCGGCGGCTTTGTTATGGATGCCGATACCGGCGAGGAAATCTACAGCCAAAACGGTGATACGGCGCTTGTTCCGGCAAGCATGACAAAGGTTATGGCGGTTTATGCGATATATGACGCGATGGCACAGGGAAGGATAAGCAAGGATACTGTTATAACGATAGGGCCGGCTCTTGCCGAGTATTCGCGCAATCCGGGATATTCAAATGTATATCTCAACGCATATGAGGGCTATACGCTGGATGAGCTTTTAAGTGCAATCTTTGTGGTTTCCGCAAATGCGGCGGTTATGGCTGCCGGTGATTATCTTTACGGAAGCGAAGCAAATTTTGCCGCAAGAATGAATCAGTTTGTAAACGATTGGGGAATAGACGCACATTTTTATGATTGCAGCGGCGTTTCGGCAAGCAATAGAGTCAGCCCCAGAGCAATGGCGACAATAGCCAAAAGACTTGTGCTTGACTATCCGGACTGCCTTAATTATTCCGGCAAAACGTATATTAACTTCCGCGGGCAGACCTATTATTCAACCAACAAGATGCTTCCGGGCAGAGCGTATGACTACAGCGGAACGCAGGGACTTAAAACCGGTACGACCTCCGCGGCAGGCGCATGCTTTACCTCTGTGGTGCAGCGCGGCGGCAAAAGGCTTATATCCGTTGTTATGGGCGCTCCGTATTCCGATGCGCGTTATACCGACAGCATAGCAATGCTTGACTATGCGTTTGATAAGGTAGGACAGGAGGCACCGCAGCAGACGGTTGTTAAAGAGGAACCGAATGCGGCAGCGGCAAGAGTTTATATAAACGACATGCCGATACCGGGATTTTATGATAAATACGACAGTTCTGTTATACTTGTCCGCGTAGAAGACCTGAGCGAAAACGGATTTGACATAACATATGATGACGACAGCAACACTCTGACGGCTGTAAACAATAAGTCAAAGCAGATAAACGGACATTTTGAGAATACCGACACCTCTGATTTGGTTATCAAACCCGGAAAGCACATAAATATAATTTTGAGAAATGATGAATCCGACAGCGGCGTTTATACGGCAGGCGCATATGATATAAACGGCAGTGCGGCAATAAACGTAAAAGAGCTTGTATACCTCGGCTGGGTGGTTCAGAGAGATACCTCCGCAACGGTAGTGACAAGATAAAAAATCAGAACAGGCATATGGGATTTGATTCCCATATGCCTGTTTTTTATAGATTCTTTTGACGGAAATTCAATACTGTTTTACAGATTGTTTGCCGCTGCGGCTATAAGCTCAACGCATTTGTCATAACCAAGCTCGCCGCTGTTAAGCGCCATTGTATAATGGCGTACATCTCCCCACTTCTGGTCAGTATAATAGTTATAGTTGATACTGCGCTTTTTATCCATATCGCGCATCATCCTTTTTGCCTCGTTCGGCGATTTTTCGTATACACGCTGAATTTTCTCAAGCTTATGCTGTTCATCGCTGCAGATAAACACGTTAATGCGCTTGGGGTGGTTTTTCAGTATGGCGTCGGCGCATCTTCCGACAATAACACAGGATTCTTTCTCTGCAAGCTCAAGAATTATTTTGCGCTGAACCGAGTAAAGATAATCCTCAAGGGATTCGCCCATGCTGTTGCGTGCAACCCAGCCGTAGGCAAACATACTTTTGGAGGGGGAGTACTCGCCCTTTTTCTCGATAAAGTCCTCCGCAAGTCCGGTATGCTCGGCAACCTTGGCGATAATAAGCTTGTCATAAAACGATACTCCCAGGCGTTCTGCCAGCTTTTCGCCTATAATTCTGCCGCCGCTGCCAAACTCACGGCTGATGGTAATTATTTTGTTGTCCATAAATATTCCTCCGTTTCCTAAACTGTTTCTTTCCTTATTATATAATATATCCAAAAAAATTGCAAGCAGCTTTTTGTATAAATTTTATAGTATAAGTTCTGTATAAAAATACAATAAGGGCAATTTTAACAAAATTCATCAAAAGTGTTGGTTTTCCCTGTAAAAACGAAAAAAAAACTTGACACTTTGTGCCGCGCGTAGTATAATGATTAGGCGTGACAAAGACATACGATGATTCCGGAGGTGGCAGAATACCGTAATTACGGCAGTTCTGGAAATTTCGGAGGAGATTGTCCGGTTTAACAAAAACGGGCGGAAAGGTCACACTTTCTATTGCGAATACAGAAGATAAACCTCTGCGGCAGTATGCTGATGCCGTGTTGGTTTGATTGTGTATGTTGCCCCGAAGCCGTTGTCCCGTTGGAGGACTTGTCGGATTCGGGTTTCATTTTAGGCTCGTGCGAAACGCCCGGCACGGTGTAAACTTATTTAACTCAAGGAGGGTATAGCATGGCAGCAGAAAAAATCAGAATCAGATTAAAGGCTTACGACCACAGCCTTATCGACCAGAGCGCCGCTAAGATTGTGGAAACTGCAAAAAGAACAGGTTCTAAGGTTTCGGGTCCGATTCCGCTTCCGACCAAAAAGGAAGTAGTAACCATTCTGAGAGCGGTTCATAAGTACAAGGACAGCCGTGAGCAGTTCGAGATGAGAACACACAAAAGACTGATTGATGTTCTGAATCCTACCAACAAGACCATTGATGCGCTGAAGCATCTGGATTTGCCGGCAGGTGTAGATATCGAACTGAAAATCTAATTTTAAACGTTGCAAATTATGCTGCATGGCAGCAAAAAATTTAGGTCACGTTGGTTTTGAAAGAAATCAACCAATAACCCGCAGGTATGTTCATAAAGAACCGATGCTTGTGTAAACAGGAGGAAAGAAAAATGAAAAAGGCAATCTTGGGTAAGAAAATCGGTATGACCCAGATTTTCACAGAGGACGGCAATTTGGTTCCCGTTACGGTAATCGAGGCTGGTCCTTGTCCTGTTGTCCAGAAAAAAACCGTTGAAGTTGACGGCTACAGCGCTGTTCAGCTCGGTTTTGCTGACAAAAAGGAAAAACGTTCAAACAAGCCGGAAAAAGGTCACTTTGCAAAGGCCGGCGTTTCGGTAAAGAAGTATTTAAAAGAATTTAAGCTTGACGGCGCTGACGAGATGAACGTAGGTGACGTTCTTGACGTTACTCAGTTCGCAGACGGCGACGTTTTGGATGTAACCGGAACCAGTAAAGGTCACGGATACGCAGGTACCATCAAGAGATGGGGAACACACCGCGGCCCTATGACTCACGGTTCTCACTATCACAGAGGCCCCGGTTCATTGGGCGCATGCTCCGATCCTTCAAGAGTATTCAAGGGTAAGAAGATGCCGGGACACTTCGGTGTTGATAAAGTAACAATCCAGAATCTTGACCTTGTTAAGGTTGACGCAGAGCGTAACCTTCTGCTGGTTAAGGGTTCGGTTCCCGGACCTAAGGGCGGATTGCTTGTTGTAAAAAATGCAGTCAAGGCGAATGCCTAAGCCGCAGAGAGAGGAGGAAATAGTTAATGCCTACAGTAGATATTTATAATGTTGACGGCAAAGTCGTTGGCAGTATGGATTTAAATGAAAGCGTGTTCGGCGCAGAGGTTCGTCCCGACGTAATGCATGAGGTAGTTGTAAACTATCTGGCGAACCAAAGACAGGGCACACAGAGCACAAAAACTCGTACAGAGGTTCGCGGCGGCGGAATCAAGCCGTGGCGTCAGAAGGGTACAGGCCGTGCCCGTCAGGGAAGCATTCGTGCTCCTCAGTGGGTTGGCGGCGGAGTTGCTCTCGGTCCCAAGCCCAGAGATTACAGATATACCTTAAACAAGAAGGTAAGACGTCTGGCTCTGAAGTCTGCACTCTCATCTAAGGTGCAGGATAACGAAATAATTGTTCTTGACGCACTCAGCTGTGACGAAATCAAGACAAAGCAGATAACAAATCTTCTGAAGAACCTGAACGTAAACGAAAAGGCGCTCATCGTTCTTCCGGAAAATGACAAGAACATAGTTCTTTCTGCAAGAAATATAAAGGGTGTTGACACAACTTATGTTGGTTCAATCAATACCTATGAGGTTTTAAACCACACCAAATGCATCATCTTAAAGGATGCAGTATCAAAGCTTGAGGAGGTGTACGCATAATGCTGGCACACGATATTATAATCAGACCTATCATTACCGAGCGCAGCATGGATCAGGTTGCGGACCGTAAGTACACCTTTGAAGTAGCAAAGGGTGCAAACAAGATTGAAATCAAGAAGGCTGTTGAAGAAATCTTTAAGGTAGAGGTAGAAAAGGTTACTAC